>NZ_BAABRP010000003.1:0-177500 GCF_039545055.1 Deinococcus carri | reverse complement strand
CAAAAAGAAGGTCTCTTTTTGACAAATGCTCTAGCAGCACGGCCCGGCCCGCAACAGACGCCGGGGGCCGCACCTTTCCTGCGGCCCCCGGCGTCCTGAAGTCGGCGTTACAGCGCCAGATACGCCTCGCGCACCCTGGGGTCCGCCAGCAGCGCCGCGCCCGTCCCCTCGTTCACGACCTGCCCATTTTCCAGCACGTAGGCACGGTCGGCCAGCCTCAGGCTCAGGCCCACGTTCTGCTCGACCAGCAGGACGGTCACGCCCTCGGCATTCACTGCCCTCAGTGCCCCGAACACGGTCTGCGTCATCAGGGGCGAGAGGCCCAGCGAGGGTTCGTCCACGACCAGCACGCGGGGGCGGGCCATCAGCGCGCGGCCCAGCGCCACCATCTGCTGCTCGCCGCCCGATAAGGTGCCCGCCAGTTGCCCCTGGCGCTCGCGCAGGCGCGGGAACAGGGTGTAGACGTGCTCCAGCGTCTGCGCCTGCATCGCGCGGGCTTCCGGCCGCATCGCCGCCCCGAGTTCCAGGTTCTCACGCACCGTCATCAGGGGGAACAGTTCCCGGCCCTCCGGCACGTGCCCCAGCCCCAGCGCCACAATCTGCGGCGGGGTCGCGCGCGTGATGTCCTGCCCGCCCAGCAGGATGCGGCCCCCGCTGGGCTTCACCACGCCGCTCACGGCGCGTAGGGTGGTGGTCTTACCCGCCCCGTTCGCGCCGATCACGGCCACGAACTCGCCGGGCCGCGCGTGCAGGCTCACGTCCCACAGCACCTGCACCTTGCCGTACCCGGCGGCGAGATGTTCGATCACGAGGTCCTGGCCCTGGAGGTGCGGTTCAGTCATGGGTGTGCCTTGGTTGAGGAGAGGGGGGCGTGGGAGGCAGGACGCGGTGCGCGGTGAGGGGGCTGCCCGTCCGGTCCGGTCAAAGGCCTGTCAGAGCAGGACAGGGAACGCCGGAGCTGGCCCGTCCTTTCTTTTTCCCGCGCACCGCGCACCGCGTCCCGCTGCCTTCTCCCCCTCATGCGTGTAGCCCCTCTTCCGTGCCCAGGTAGGCCGCGACCACCTGCGGGTTCGCCGTCACCTCGCGGTAGGTGCCTTCCGCGAGCACCTGCCCCTGGTCCATCACGACCACGCGGTCGGCCAGGTCGCGCACCACCGGCATGATGTGTTCGATAAACAGCACGCTCACGCCGCTGCCCCGCACGCTCTGCACCAGCCCCACGGCCTCCTGCGCCTCCGCCGGACGCAGGCCCGCCATCACCTCGTCGAGCAGCAGCACGCGCGGCTGGGTGGCGAGGGCGCGGGCGACCTCCAGCCGCTTGTCCTGCAAGAGGGTCAGTTCGTGCGCGGCCTTCTCGGCGTGCGCGGCGAGGCCGGTGCGCTCCAGCAGGTCATAGGCCCGCTCGCGCGCCTCGGGGAGGCCCACGCCGCGTGTCACTACGCACGTTATTTGCGATGTTTCTCCGCCTGAAGGCATCGTTTACACAAGTTAATTGCGAATAATACACACAGTATTTGCGAATTTAGTGCAACTGGGTCACAATATATGCGAATATGCGACCTCCCCCCAAGCCGCTTGGTGAACATCCTGTCCGGGCCATCACGAAGAACCACCGTGCGGTGACGGGAACCCTGGCCTCTACCAAAGGTCCGGCAGGGGCGCAGTATGAGTCGGCGCTGGAGCGGGATTTCTTTCTGCAACTGGATTTTGACCCCAGCGTCGTGCGGTTCGTTCCTCAGCCCGTCTTGATTTCGTGGGTCAATGGACGGGGGCGGAAGTTGCAGTATCCGCCGGATGTGCTGGTGCACTACAGCGACGGGCGCAGGCCTGCCCTCTTCGAAGTGAAGTATGTGGCGGAAACCCAGGAGAAGGCGGATGAACTGCGGATCAAATTTCGTGCAGCGCGTGCTTTTGCTCGTGAGCAGGGTTGGACGTTTACGCTGGTGACCGAGCGGACGGTGCGCGCGCCCAGCCTGAAGAACATTCAGTTCCTGCGGCCGTATGCTGCGCGTGTCTTTGCTGAGGACCAGACTGGGCCTCTGCTCACGGCCCTTGGGCATGAGGTGAGTACGCCTGAGTCCCTGCTCTCCACGTTTCCTGAAGCTGAGCGTCCCCATCTCATTCCCGCACTGTGGCACCTTGTCGCCACGCATCGCATCGAAGCAGACCTGAGCCTTCCGTTCACCATGAAGAGTGCCATTCGCGCCCGGAGGCGGTCATGACTGAACAGTTACGTCTGAAAGTCGGTGAGTGGTACGAACACCACGGTGAGCGCGTGCGGCTCGTTCGGACGCCCAACCTCACCGAGGTGCAGGTTCGTGATGAGCGAGGGGACTTGCGAACGGTTCCGCTGTTTGCCCTGGGGCCTGTAAAGCAGGAGGCATCGAACGTAAATGCCGCCCGGCCATCGCGTCCTCTGGATTCCCGTGCCCATGCCCAGGCCCTCGCAGGCGCTGAGGAGCGTATGGCCGTGTTGGAGTCCCTGGTGGCCCTGCCGGGGGGCCGGGCGTCGGAGCGGGTTGCTGAGGCCGCGAAGCGCTGTGAGGTTCATCCCAGCACGATCTACCGCTGGTTGGCGGCCTATGACCGCAGCGGGTCGATGGAGGGCCTGCTGAGACAGCCCAGGCAGGACCAGGGGAAGTCCCGCCTTCCGCAGGCGGTCGAGGAACTGATGGACCGCGTGATCGAGACGAAGTACCTCGTTCCCGAGCGGCCCAGCTTGTCTTCTGTCTATGTCCTGCTGCGCGGTGAGATCGAGCGGGCCAACCGCACGCACGCAGCAGGCGAGCCTGAGTTGCCCACACCGAGCTACGAGACCTTCCGTCGCCGCATCGGGGCGGTGGAGCAGCGCAAACGAGTCAGCCGCCGCTACGGTCACCGGGCCGCCGAGGCGCTCGATCCGATCCTCGGGCACTACCCTGGGGCGACATACCCCCTCGCAGTTGTGCAGATCGACCACACGCCCATCGACCTCGAACTGGTCGACAGCATTTACCGTCGGCCCATCGGGCGGCCCTGGCTGACACTGGTGATGGACGTCTTTTCGAGGGCAGTGCTCGGGTTCTACATCTCGTTCGATGCCCCGAATGCCTTCAGCGCGGGGATGGCCCTGACGCACGCCATCCTCCCCAAGGAGATCTGGCTGGCCGGGCATCAGCAGGTCATCAGCGGTCTGGTGAAAAACCTGCGCGATGAACTCGGTGGCGGCGACCCTGACCTGCAACTCTCCTGGCCCTGCTGGGGGAAGCCCGTCCTCGTGAAGATGGACAACGCCCGCGAGTTCCGGGGGAAGACCCTCGAACGGGCGCTGCGCTGGCACGGCATCGACCGGGAGTTCCGTCCGGTGAAGAAGCCGCGTTATGGCGGGCACGTGGAGCGCCTGCTCGGCACATTCGCACGGGAGATTCAGACCCTGCCCGGCACGACTTTCAGCAACCCCCGTGCCCGTGGGGACTACGACTCCGAGGGGAAAGCCGCGCTGACGCTGGAAGCCTTCGAGACCTGGCTGACGGCCTACATCCTCGGGATCTACCACTGCCGGATTCACGAGAGCCTTGGCAAGACGCCGCTTCAGATGTGGGAGGACGGTCTGTTGATCGGCACGGACGACCACCCGCCGACTGGGGTTCCCGAGCGTCTCGGCGGAGACGCGGCAAACCGCCTGAAGATGGACTTCTTGCCTTTCTTCGAGGGCACGGTGCAGCGTGCGGGCATCCGCCATGACGGGTTGACTTACCGGAGTGACGTTCTGCGTCGTCATGTGGGCGCGCGCCACCCGGACTACCCCTCGCGCGCCCGCGTGTTTCAGGTGAGCTATGACCCGCGTGACATCAGCGGTGTGTACTTCCTCGATCCGGACATCAACCGTTATTTCGAAGTGCGTTGCGTGCAGGCCAACTTCCCGTCCATGAGCGTGTGGGAGTTGAAGGCGACCCGCCGTTTCGCGAAGAGCCAGAACATCCGTCTGGACAACGAAATCGCCATCATGAACGCCTACCGACTGATGCAGCGTCTCGTGGACAGTGAGAAAGCGGAGACGAAATCCATCCGGGCCGGGGCCGAGAAGAAGCGGCAGCGGGCCAAGGTGGAGACTCCGGCGGGCGTCGAACGCATGCGGGCACCCTCACTCAGCCGCTCCGCTCTGAACCCTTTTCAGCATGTCGGTGAGATCAAGCCCTTCGATGAAGTTGAGTAGACCGATTCTCCGTTATTCATTTCAGACTGGCGTTAAACGACTCTCTGGTCGTACCAGTGGCCGTCTTGGACAATCTGTCGGCGCACCACCGTGAATCCGTGAGGGCGTTAATAGAAGAACGCGGTTAGATGCTGCTTTTTCTTCCACCCTACAGCTCAGATTTCAATCTCATTGAGCTGATGTTCTTCAACCTCAAAGCCTGGATTCGGGCCCGGAAATTTTGTGAGGTCAAGGCCCTGAATCAGAGCATCGGGAACGTATGCCCCAGCATCAGCCGGGGCATACCTCTGAATGGGAATTATCTCAAATGTTCTCGTCCAAAGAAGGCCAAGTCACTGCGGGCCATGGTCGGCACCAGGAAGTTCCGATCCAAAAAGCGGTTGAACGTCTCACAAGACGTCTCTGAGGCCAACACGCAAGCGTGGCAGGCTGCGCCCTTGAGTCCTCCATGCTCGGCCGGCTCATGATCTGCGCATAGTGGATCCGAAGAGCAGCGCTCCATCGAGCGCAGCGCGCCGCGCAGCAATTCGGGCAGCCGCTTATCAGAACCCAGGTCCACCAGCCCTCCTAGGCTGCCGTCGGTATCCGCACTGGCGGTGTAGAGCAAGATGCCGCTCATAGGCTGCTCCGGGTCAGTGCTGCTGTAAATGCGTTCGCGAATCGCACTCGCCGAGTAGCCGCAGTCCAGGGACAGTTGTCGAATCAGCGCGTGCGACAGCGAGTGCAGCAGAACGTAGCGTGCCCCCGGGAATGGCACGGGCTGGCGTCCCCGGAACTGCCGCTGTAACGTGCTGAAGTTGACGGCTAGTTGCAGGGCCCGCTGCCGGACGGCCTTCTGGCCCTCCCACTCACGTAGCTTGGTCTCGTTCAGCTCGATGAATATCCCTTCCCCACGCACCTCCACCGCCGGGAGCCAATCCAGTGGCGTCCGGCTCAGGGGCGCAAGTTGGTCCGGCAGTTCGTCATCAAAGCCGGCCACCGCGTCAATCCGCGTGAAGCCCACCAGAGCCCGCACTTCCAGCAGCTTGCGTGCGAGAACCACCCGGGTCACCTCAGTCTCGAAGCCAGTTGGAACCTCGCCGCCTTCCAGGAAGAGGTCTTTTTGATCGTCCTGGGCAGAATCCGGGTCGCGCAGCACTTCCCACTCGGGCCGCCGCAGGTCGGTGTCAGACAACTCCTTGAGTCCCCGCATCCGCTGTAACTCGTCCCACACCTCTTGCGGCGTGTAACCGGAAAGCGAGGGGAACATGCCCATGTCGAGCATGACCTTCACTCCTTCCGGGGTGGTGAGCTTCTCGATTTGGCCCTGGTTGCACTCCTGCACGGCGCGGCGCAGCGGCGTCGCCTGCTCGCCGATGGACAGAGCGCTGCGCACTACCGAGAACCAGCCGTTGGTCGCCACGCGCTGCATGGCGCGCAAGCTCTGGGGCTGCTGACACCCGTGGGCATCGTATTCGCTCATGCCCATCCAGGGCCGGCGCCCCTTGCATTCCTCTGTGAACTTCTCCTGGTTAAAAGCGTCACTCAGCGAGCGGAAGACCTTGCTGGGCTTCTTGGGATCGTCGCGCCCGCAGTCGCACTCTACCACCAGGTCGGCGATTGAGCCGGTCCGCGCCCGCGTGAACAGCCGCAGACGCCTCGTGCATTCGGTATCCCCACGGTGGACATATTCGCGCCAGGGGAAGTCATCCAGGTGGCCATGGGCGCAGGCCACTACGATGGGTGCCGGGACTGTCCGGACCCGGCGGGGCTTGCCCTTGCCTGGTGCCCCCTCTTCCCTGGGCTGGTTGCAACCAGGAGCATTACATTCCGGTTCACGGTCGGCCCGGGTATGCTTGAGGTCGTCGCTGCCATAGAGCGAAAGCGTGCCGCATTCCGGACAGTGCTGGTAGCGGGGGAAGACATATGCTGGCACACCGCCCCCCCCACCGGAACTGGGGGTCAGAAAGTGACTGACCTTGAGGATGCGCTCTAGGCGGGGCTCACGAATGATGTGCGTCCGCTCGGTGTTCCAGGTATCCAGACCACCGACGATAACTGATAGGGCACGGGTGTCGACGATCGCGCCCGGGCCGAAGGTCGTGATGAGTTGGCTGGGCCGGACCTCCCCGGCCTTTCTAAAAACAGGGGGGGACGTCATGGTCAGAGGTTCTCCAGCAGATTGATGGCGACGGTGGGCTCCACCTCGCGCAGCGAGCCCGGCACGGCCCAGCGACCTTCTTCGCGCGATCCGGAGGTGCGGATCAGGACGCGCGCGTTGTTCTTGGGAGGGGACTTAGGCCCATTCCAGTAAATCGTCGGATCCTCGTTGAGGCGTTGCCACTCCTCAGCTGCCTTCTCCAGCCTTTGGCGTATTCGCTCGGCCTCATCGCCGTCGCGCAGAGCCGCGGCCCGCTGCACGATCTCTTCGATGACCTTTGTTGCGCTCAGCGCTTGCGGCTGGAATCCATGCGCATCTTCATTGCGCACCATAATTGCGTCTTGCAGTCGATTCATGGCCACATACACCCCATGCAGTCCCCGATCTAGCGCCCGGGAGGCAAAGGGGGTGGCGCTGATCGCCTCGACATGCCGGTAAATCGCCGCGTGATAGGAACGGAAGCGCTCGTAGTGCGACAGGTCGCGTGCGCCCAGCCAGTTGTAGGCCACGACGACCAAGCCAGGGTACTTGCGCCCCACGCGGCTGGTCGCCTGGATGTACTCGGCCGTGGTCTTGGGCTGTCCCGCGACCACCATCAGGCCCAGGCGGTCAACGTCCACGCCTACCGAAATCATGTTGGTCGCCAGCAACACATCTAGCGGCCAGGGCATAGACTGGCCCTTCTCGGGACGCGGAAAGGGTAGGTCCAACCGCTTAAGCAGCTCTGGGATCTCAAAGGACTTCTTGCGGCTGGTCATCTCCTCGACATTCAGGTAACGTCTATGCGGAAATTGATGCTGCTGCCGTAGGTATCTCAAGCGCACCCGCACGTCATCTTCGACCAAACGCTTGGCACCGCCCAGGGCTCGCAAGCTGTTGAAGTACCCCACCAGGGTAGCGTATGGGTCTGCGTCCATGACCTCACCCGACTCCACTCGCACATCCATGGCCTGCTGGGCCGACGCGAGCAGTGCGGCGTAGATACGCACCATCAACGTCTTGCCGCTCGACCCTGGAGCGTTGAGCCCGACATAGAGACGGCCTGCCGAGGCATCTTTCTCGGGGTTGATTTTGACTTCCTTGGCGAAAAAGGAGTCACGAGCAGTCACACCGCTGGGTGGGAATACGCGCAACTCCCGGGCGTAAAGTTGGCGGACTTGCTCATCGGCCCGGCGAATCGTAGCGGTGGACGCGATGACCTTAGCGCGGACACGCTTACCTTCCTGTTGTATCTGTGTGAGGTGGTCCACTGCCGTTTCGTAGAGCCCCACCATGGTGCCTAAGGGCCCCGAAATCAGGTGTAACTCATCTTGGATAATCAGCTCTGGCGGCAGCAGGGGCTTGGCTGCAGTAGATGCGTCCTTGCCGCGGCCCTTGAAGCCCTTATGGGCGGCGGTGAGATGTCCGAACTGTGGGTGATACCGGGACCGCGCCCCGAAGATGCCCTGTGTCTCACCTTTGAAGGGCAAGCGCGCGAACTTGTCGACGGTGCCGATGATCACACACGGCCGCATGCGGTAGATCTCATCGTCTACCACCACCACGGGAATGCCTTGGCCGCTGGACTTGGGGCCGGAAAAGTCGCAGTCCCGGTTGGGGCAGTACAACAGGATTCTCTTGCAGAAATCATCAGCGATGTACGTCCTGGCACGGGGCTTCCCTCTGTCCACCAGGTGCTCGCCACACCACGGACAGGCAAGTAGTTGGACGGGTGTTCCCTTTTTGGTCTCCCCGCTTTCCAGGCTCAACTTGGCATCGTCATAGGTGTTGGGCGTGGCCGACTGACCCACCCACAGCCCAATGCGGAAGCGCTCCTTGCCGTAGCTGCGCTCATCTCCGCGCCGCAGCATTTCGCAGGCGGCCACCAGCGCCGTAGCGCGCTGGAACTGCTGGATGGTGAGCAGACGCAGGGTGTAGCGCATAATCACGCTGACCCCAGCGTCTGCGGCGTGAGTCGCCGTGCCGCCCTTGAGGCGGCGCAGCGCCAGGGTGAAGGCCGCCAGACCCAGGTAGGCCTCGGTCTTACCACCGCCAGTGGGAAACCAGAGAAGATCGACCAGATCGCGGTCTGGACTGCTCGGGTCCGCCACGCCACGCAGATTCAGCAGAATGAAGCCCATCTGGAAGGGGCGCCAGGTGCGGTTGTCGGCGAAGTCGATGTCGACGTCCCTGGGCGAGCCGGTGCGCTCACCGGTTTTGCGGGTGCGCGCTGCCCAGATCGCCTGCGTGCGTTGCATCCACATTGCCCGGTTCGCAAAGCCAAAAGCCTGGAAGACCTTGGCGTCGCTCTCAATCAGCTCAAGCCCTTTCTCCATACGCTGCAGCGCCTCGCCGCAGCGCCTCAGGTGGCGCTTGGCTGCATCGGCGAGGCTTGTGTCGCCTTGGATGTCCGGCTGTTCACACTCCTGCTCCACCTTGGCTATCCATTGCCGGTAAGCTGTCAGAATGGGTTGAAGCATCCCTCGTACCTCGGCACCGCTCTTTGCCTCGGCCAGGTCGCGCATGTCCAAGCAGGCACCGCCCGCCGCTGAAGCGGGAGCCACCAGAGCGGGAATCTCAAAGCTCGGAATAAATTCAGTCCAGACGGCAACTGTACGCTTGCTGTCACCATCGGGCTCTGACCACTCGGCGGCCACGCCGTGGCCGGTGGCGAATTCCCGGGCATGCCGGTACAACAGGGCGTTGCTGGCTTCATCGTCGTCCAGGGCACGCTGTTGGTCGCGCACCGCATCTTTGGCGACGAAAATGGGAGTCTTATCCGGTGCGCGAACGGTCATGCGCGGTTGAAAGATCCACCGCCGGTCCTTGCGGCGATCCTCCTTGGCGTCGGCGGGACGCCGATTTACCAAGAAGAGGCTCACGGCGCGGTAGCCGCCGAACTCACTGACCACGCCCTCCAGGCGCACGTCATTGTCTTGGAGTCCTTCAACCTCGACTCCGACATGGTCCGCGCCTAGCCCCTCTGGATGAAGCGGGATGCTGGGCAGCTTCCCAGTCTGGTTGACGCGGAGGCCCGTGACCTTGCCCTGGCGGGGACGCCGATGCCACGTGATGGATGAGTCGCCTTCGGGCTCATAGTCCCCCCAGCTTAGCTCGACGTCGACCTGCTGAACCCCCGTATCAAGCAGGAAGGATAGACCGAAAGACGACGGCTTAAAGCTGGTCAGCAGCGGCGGCGGCGGTGGGGTGTCACCGAGATCAGTGTCATCGCCCCCGTCCTCAAAGACACTGAAGTCAGGATCAGCCTCACCGACGTCGTCCTCCAGGGTCTCCAGGGGTGCCAGGCGCCCGAGCAGATAGCGGGTAGTAGGAAACTCGGCCGAGACTTCCTCGGGAGAGGCAGGTCCCATCAACTCCTGGGTGAGGAGTTCAATGAGCCTTGAGCGCACCGTACGCTTGGGGCCAAAGCCTGGTGGGACGTTAGGGACATCAGATGTTGAACTGGGGGGACTATGGGTCATGAGGACTCCAGAAATGCGCAGTGAGGGAGGTGCCCCAAGTGTAGAGCACGAGACTCAGATCCCACGCTCCAAATCTGCAGGATTACCGTTCTGGCTTGCGAAACGGGGCGGGGCGTGCTCGAATACGAGCAGATGACCACCTCCCCGTTCTCCCCCCTGGCCCTTGACGGCCGCCCCCTAGGGGAGATTCTCGCCGTCCTTTATCAAGAAGAGGAGAGGACGCCCTGGGCAGATCGCTTTGGTGAGCTGATGCGGCACTCCTTGCGGTGGCCAGCCGAGCAGTTGCGGACCCTGAGTCTTTTCTCGGGGGGTGGGGGGTTGGACATTGCTTTTCATGACGCGGGCTTCGACGTGGTGGAGATGGTCGAACTCAGCCCCAGCTACTGCGCGACGCTGACCCACAACGCGGTGCCGGGCGGCATGCTGGCGGGGTCGCAGGTGCGCTGCGGGGACATCCGTACTTACGACGCGGGCCACCTGCGCAACATTGCCTTCATTATCGGGGGGCCGCCGTGTCAGACCTTCTCAGCCGCAGGACGGCGCATGGCAGGTGCTCCCGGTGCCAAGGACCCACGTGGGGAACTGTTTGAGCCGTACGTCGCGCTGCTCAAGCAGCTTCAGCCCCGGGGTTTTCTGTTTGAGAACGTGCCCGGAATCAAGAGCGCCGATGGCGGGAAGACCTGGCCACGCATCCTGCAAGAGTTCGACCGGGCTGGATACGACGTGTTCGAGCGAGTGCTGGACGCGGCGGATTATGGGGTGCCGCAACACCGCGAACGCCTCTTCGTGGTTGGCGTGCGCAAAGGCTCGGGAACCTTTGCCTTTCCGCGCCCCACCCATGGCCCCGATGCGGAGACCGGGCTGGAACACTTCCCTGCAGGTCAGGCCGTTGCAGGGGCCGACGTCAGTGGGGTGATCCGAGGGATCGGCGGCATCTATGGGCACTTGCTGCCTGATATTCCTCCAGGCTTAAACTACAGCTTCTATACGGCGCGCATGGGGGATCCGCGCCCGTTGTTCGCCTGGCGCTCAAAGTTTTCGGATTTCCTCTATAAGGCTGACCCTGAGCGCCCGGTGCGGACGCTCAAGGCTGCCGACTCGGGCTACACTGGTCCTTTCTCCTGGGAGAACCGCGTGTTCACCAGCGGGGAACTCAAGCGGCTGCAGACTTTCCCTGACGCTTACGTTCTTCACGGCACCTCTAAGGGACAGGGGGAGCAGATAGGCAACGCGGTTCCGCCTCAAGTGGGACGGATTCTGGCGCTGGCCATCCTCGACCAGGTGTTTGGCCTTCCGATCCCCTGGACGGTGCCGTATCTGAAGCCTGGCGAGCCCCTCTCTTTTTCTCGCCTGAAGCGCAACCGCCAAGCGGACTCTTTGGCCAAGGCCCGTGCCGCTCATGCCAAGCGTGGGGTGACGCCCCTGGTGTCGGCCGCGCGGCACGTGTCCCGGAACCGACGCCTGGGGACGGGCTTTGAGTGGACGGAACACGAGACCGGCACGGGGGTCTACCGAGTTGAAGCCGACCTGGGGGAAAAGGAGTGGCGCATCAGCGCGGGCGAGCGCCTAGAAGGTTATGGTTATGAGCTTGAACTCCGGCCTAGTCGGGATCGGAGCTGGCATATTCCTCTGGAGCGGGTGGTTCTGATCGGGCGGGACCGTCAGGCGGAGACGCACACTGCCCTGTGGTTGGCCTTCGAAGAGTTCTTGCGCGAGGTGTATGGCAAGTACGACCTGGTCCAACTATCGGACTACTATTACTATCCATCGCGCATCCAGGCACGCTTTACTTTTCCAGGAGCGCGCCCCCGGGGCAAGGTCTGGAAGGCGCTGCGGGCGGTGGTCGAGGGCCATGGTGTGGGCGAACGCATGATGGTCCACCAACTGGCCAAAATCTGGGGATTGAAGGAGATGGATGTGCTACCAGTCTTGCAGGGGCTGCGCGCACTCGGATATGAGGTGCGCGGCGCTAGTACTAACCTACAGATGTCCCCGGAGGAATATCTGGTGCCGTATGCGTTCCCGTCACTGCGTCCCAAGAGTGTGCAACGCCACCAGCTCTTAAAGCAGCTGGAGCAAGCGCCAGCGGCCGCAGGTCTGCTGGCTACCGCCGACGATGAGGAGGATGACTGAGCCTCTGGACCTCCCGCCCTCCCCATGCTTGGTGATGAACATGCGGGCATCCGACAACGCGTATGGGGAGTATGGACTTCGGGGGGCTGGATAGATTTGGGGGTGTTCCAACGTGCTGCCCTCCCGCTTTACCACGGCGGCCCGTCCGAGGGCCGGATGCAAGCGCGCATCCGGCAATACGCCATCGGACGGGTGGACGTGGTGGTCGCCAGTCATATTTGTTTGACCACTTGCCCTCCTGCACCAGACTGGTTACCATGACACCCGGGGGTATGTCAGGTGGCACAAGAACGGCAGTTGATCGAGGCGGCTGCGGCGCTGTTGAAGGCACCGGACGCGGAGCGGATCGCGTTCATCAAGAGAGACCGCTGGATCGGGTACCCGCAGGCGAAGGCGGCCCTCGTGGAGATGGAGACCCTCTACAGCTATCCCGTAGTGACGCGCCCGCCGAACATGCTGCTGACGGCGGACACCAACAACGGCAAGTCAACCATTGTGAACCGCTTTGCGGCACTGCATCCGGTGGTGGATGACCCCCACGCGGCCCGTGCAGAGCGCCCGGTGATCGTTCTGGACGCGCCGAGTGCCCCGGATGAGGAGCGGTTTTACAACCACCTGCTCAAGGAACTGGGCGCGATCTACAAGCCGAGCGACCGCATCGACAAGAAGCTCTTTCAGTTGACCGACCTCCTCTTGAAGACAGGCTTGCAGGTGCTTGTCATCGATGAGATCAACAACAGCCTCGCGGGGACCGGCACGCGCCGCCAGCAGATGCTGAACGCCATCAAGGAACTCGGGAACTCCCTCGGTCGCCCCATCATCCTGACCGGAACCTTCGACGCCCTGCTGATGCTGCGGGAAGACAAGCAGGTCCAGAACCGCTTCCCGCCCTTCGTGCTTCCCAAGTGGCAACTCGATGGCGACTTCCTCCAGCTTCTTGCCTCGTTCGAATCGGCCCTGCCCCTGAGGCGCGCCTCGAATCTCGCTTCTGAACGCCTCGCGCCACTGCTGCTGATCCTCAGCGGGGGCTTGATCGGTGAACTCAGTCGTCTGCTCAAGCGGGCGGCCACCGAAGCCATCCTCAGTGGCCGGGAACGTATCACCATTCCGCTGCTTCTGGACCTCAAGTGGCTGCCGCCTGAGGAGCGCGACAAAGCGGCGAGTGCAGCGGAGGCCGGACTGGTCTACCGCTTCGACTACCGTGACCGTCTCGCGGCCCTCGGCATCGACCAGGGCGATGAAGACGACGAGGACGCCGAGTAAGACCCCGTCGGCCTCGGCCACGCATTCTGGAGGATCACCGTGGAAGGCCTGTTGCCTGTCCGGCCCCGTCCCTACGATGGGGAACTGTTCACCTCATGGCTGATGCGCCTCGCCCATGCCAACGTGCAGCGCCTGCCGTTCTTCACCCGCATGCTCACGGGAGACGCGAACTTCTGGGTTCACGACGCGGACCGCCATCTTCGCCCGGACGTGGTCGAGCAACTGGCCGCGGCCACTGGGGTTACGCCTGAACGGGTGGAGGCCCTGTCGCTGCGGGCTTTCGAGGGGCGGCTGTTTCCCGGCTTCCAGCCCCGGAGCCTGCCTCGCTGGGTGCTGCCCCTCTACAAGAAGGGCTACCTGCGTGAACGGCCCGGTGTGGTGTATTGCCCCCACTGTCTGCGCGAAAAGCTGTACCTCCGGCTCCACTGGCGGCTCTCGTTCATGACCGCCTGTCCGGAGCACGGTTGTGAGTTGCTGGATGCCTGCCCGCGTTGTCAGGCCCCCTATGCCCCTCAGCGCAATGACCTCGGATTCGGTCAGGACTGGAGCGTGCAACCAGAGCCGCCCTTCGGCTATTGCGCGGCCTGCGAGGCCGACCTGCGCGACGCCCCCACCAGACCAGCAGCCCCCGCCCTCGTGACCTTGCAGGCCCAGCTTCTGGAGGCGCTGCGCTGCGGCGTCATGCCATGGACCCCCGGCCATGAGGTTCCAGCCATTGAGGGCTTCGACGTGCTCCACCAGTTGCTCGCTGTGGTGGTTCAGGGGGACATGGAGGCATACCTGACCCGGACCTGTGGTCACGAGGTCTTGCAGGCCCCTCCTGAGCGCCGCAACCGGGCCTTCGAGGATCATGCCCTCCCCGACCGCCGACGCCTGATGCAGCGGGTGACTGACCTGATCGAGGACTGGCCCCAGCGGCTCATCCGGGCCTGTGAAACGGCGCGCGTCTACAAGCGGCCCTTGATGGTGAACTTTGCGGCGGCTCCAGCGTGGTACGTGGCCGTCGCTGACCAGGTGAGCCGGGCGAACGGGCGTCGGCCCTACAAGCGGACGCCCCTCGTGCCTCACCTCAGCCTCGAAGAACTTCGTGCGGAGTTGCAGGCGGCCCCGACAGCCCGGGAAAGGCGGCGCTGGGAAATCCTCTGTCATTACCACGGAGTGGAAGAGGCGCTGCCTGTGGCTCAGGCGCTGGGGGCATCACGAGAACTGGTCTTCCGCACTGTCAGCGTCTACAACGAGAGTGGGCCGGACGCCATGCGACACCACCAGCGGGGTCGCCCCAACCCCCGCAAGCGCCTGTTGACCGCCGAGCAGGAGGCGGACCTGCACGCGGCGATGCAGCGGGTTCCTATGACCTACGAGGAGATGGCGGACTGGGTGGAGCGCCGTGTTGGCAAGCGCCCCTGCGCCTCGACGATGTGGATCTACAGGCGGGGCGCGGAAAACCAGTCACGGGAAGGGCGGCGGGCACGGCAGTAGAGGCGAACGCGATGCGGAGGTAGCGCGTCAGAATCTGTTCTATGCCTTATGCATTGGAGCTTTACCGCGGCCCCCTAAACCAGTCCCAGCGGCTTCTGTCACTCCCGCGCGCCGAACTCCGGCGTCAGACCTTTCAGGCTGTTCAGAACGGTGATCAACAAACACTATGCGACCTGATGAAGGCGCATCTGCTGGCCTTCGGAGAGGCGGGCGGGCGGATCAGCGACCACACTCTGCGCTCGTACACCACCAGTGTCCGTCAGTTTCTCACCTACGCAAAGCGCAATGCCGTCAACATCCTCCGTGCCACCCCTGAGCAGGGCCTTCTCTGGGTCAGGGGCATGGAGACTGTCGGGAAGGCTGCGGCTACCGTTCGGGTCAGAATGGCTGGTGTCCGTGCCTTTTACCGCGCCCTCCGCTGGGCGACCGACATCCAGACTGATCCCCTTCAGGACGTCAAGGCAATGAGAGATCCGACGCCACCATGGGAGAAGCGTCTGCCATATCAGGTGGCTGAGATCGACACCCTCGTGAACGCCAGCCCGCCGAAGTTCCGGCGGCTGATCCTGTTGTGTGCCCATGCTGGGCTGCGGATCAGTGAGGCCTTGAGCGTGAAAGCAGACGACGTGACGGAGGACGCACTGATGGTCCGCAATGGCAAGGGCGGGAAGGCCAGGCGGGTCGTCCTGAGCCGGACGCTCAGGGAGGCGCTCAAAGCGGCCCCGCTGTGCCCCGAAGAGGCCATGACGTACCAGACGGCCCGGCGTACGTTGAAAGCCCTGTGCGACCTCACGGCGGTGCCTTACCGGGCGTGGCACTCCATGCGCCACTACGCAGGTACGCGCCTGAGCCGCGAAACGGGCAGCCTTGAATGCGTGGCGCGGCATCTGGGGCACACCAACCTCGCCACGGCGCGGATCTACGCCAAGTGGAGCGATGACGCTTTGGTTCAAAGCGTAGGCAACTGGTAACAAGATCTACCGTGGCGTACTCACAGGCTGTAACGACGCCTTCGTGATTGACGAGCAGACACGCACGCAACTCATTGAGAAAGATCCAAAAAGTGCGGATCTGATTCGGCCCTTAGCCGTCGGCGACGACGTACGTAGGTGGCATATCAGGGATAAAAAGCGCTACCTGATCTTTACTCGACGCGGAATAGAAATCGAAAAATATCCCGCCATCCTCGCCCACCTGGATCAGTTCCGCGAACGTCTCGAACCACGTCCAAAAGATTGGGACGAGTCAGAACGGTGGCCGGGTCGCAAAGCTGGAACATATAAGTGGTACGAGATTCAGGATGATATAGCTTATTTTCAAGAGTTCGGCAAGCCCAAGATTATCTACCCAGACATGGCTCAAGAGCCTAGATTTACCCTTGATTATTCGGGAACATTTTTTGGCAATACCGCTTATATGATTGCAATAGAAGATAAGTATCTCCTTGGCGTTCTCAACTCCGCTCCTTTTTGGAATCTTTGTCTCCAAAGTTTTGCCGTATTTAAAGGAAATACGCTGCGAATTTTCAAGCAGGATCTCGAAAGTATGCCAATTCCAGTTGCCACCGAAGAGTGTCGACAAGAGATTATTGCCCTTGTTGACATACTTCTAAGCAATCCAAAAGCTGACAGGCTTCTATTGGAGAAAACGATTAGCAATTTGGTATCTAAGCTATATGGTTTATAATCCGTATAGTTTAGTAGCGACTTCGTTGATTTCAGCTTCCACTTTGTCCAAATCTCCTCTCTTATTCTCCAAACAATTTTTAGCTAATTCGGAAAGTTGATTTTTGGTAGTATTATCGGCGTCCGGAATGGGAATCGTTGATACATATATCTTCTTCATTCTCAGTGATTTCCCTTGAATGGATGCGCTAACTGAAATTAAGTAATTCCATACAACTTTCGAATTTAGTAAGGCTAATAAATAATAGTCTTCAGCTGGCAATATGAATGTTGTATCGTTTGAAAACGTGCCGGACTTATCAATCGTAAAGCGGCCGTGCTGGACAATGTCTGGGTAGATAATCTTGGGCCTATCGAATGCATCGTAGTAGTCGCAAGAGCGCAGTTCCCACCAATGATTTCCCTGATCAGATCGGGCACGAAGGCGATCTTCAAACTTTTTAAGATGGGCAAAGACAGCAGGGTAACGCTGAATGTCTACGCCAATTCGAGTCACAATGAGGTAGCGCTTTTTATCCCTGATATGCCAGCGCCTGACATCATCGCCCACTGCAAGGGGCTTAATGATTTCGGCGCTGTTTGGATCAGCGGCAATAAGTTCATCCCGCTTTTCCGCATCGATGACAAATGCCTCGTTGCATCCGGTCTTTATTCCCCAATAGATCTTGTTACCGACATACTCCCCAAGGGGAATGCCCCGCGACCGCATTTGCTCGACCATTTTCGCAAGGTCATTGCTCATGAGTCGCCACTCGTCGCCCTTGATGGCATCCTGCGGCAGAATCTGCCCCTGCTCTGCAACCAGAAGCTCGATGTCCGGATAAGGGGCTGCCAGGTTTTTCACCTCGGTCAGCACCGTGTCCACCGTCCGGCCATCCTTCTTCTCGGCTATGAAAATCATCGGGTAGGTCGTGGCGTTCTTGAAGACGGGCAGTTCCCCAAAGTCGATGATGTTGTGGATCGCCATCTTCTCTGCGAGGTGGCGGCGCAGGCTTTTGCCATAGTTCGCCTTGAACCACTTGTTCGGTGTGATGAACGCGAGCACACCGCCTGGCTTCAGCACCTCCAGCGCGGCCCCGTAGAAGTACGTGTAGAGGTCCGCCGTCCCGTTGTAGACGTCCGGAAACGCCTTCTTCAGTGCCGGCTTGAGCTCCTTGATCAGTTCCTGCCGTACATAAGGCGGGTTGCCGATGGCTATGTCGAAGCCGCCTTCGCGGAAGACCTCGCCAAAGGCCACATGGAAGTCGAAGGTGCCGTCCTGACCCCAGTGCCGGGCCGCCGCATACACCTTCTGGGTGGCTTCGTTGATCTCCTGCCGCAATTCCTGCTTGCGGGTGCGCTGGCTTTCGTTGAAGTAGGTCTGTTTGAGTTCTGCCAGTCGGTCCCGCGCGGCGAAGTCCGTGAACCCTTCGATGCGGCTCATGGTGTTGCCCACGACGATCTTGTAGTCGAGGTTCGGCAGCGGCTTGATACTGCTGAAGTCGGTTTCGTCCACGACCAGGGAGAGCCAGAGGCGCAGTTTGGCGATGTCTACAGCGGCGGCGTCGATGTCCACGCCATAGATGCTCTCGAAGATCGCGTGGCGTTTGAGCGTGTAGGCGCTCCGGTCCTCATTGCTCCCCAGAAACGGCGTGAGGAAGGCGCGGCTGCGGATGATCTCGGTCAGCACACCCACCGGGAACGCCCCGGAGCCGATGGCCGGGTCGATGACCTTCACGCGGGCCAGCAAATCATCAAGTTCACGGGCATGGGTTCGAATGCTCGCGGGCACCTTGAAGCTGTATGCCGCAGTTTCTTGCCCTTTCGCGGCGGTGGCGGCGTCGTTCTCTATCGCCAGATCGGCGTAGCGAATAAACGAGGCAATGTCCGCGACCGGCACCCGTTCGGTGTAGGTGCGGTTGCTCAGCATCGGCTGCCGCGTGAGAGCCACAGCGCTGCCGAAGAGGCCCGGCTGCGCCGCCGCCACGAGTTCCACCTCGCCGAAGTTCATGCCCCGGTCGAGGTAGTGGATCAGGGCGTCCTGCGCCATGTAGTGCACGATCTCGCGGGGCGTGTAGAACGCCCCCTTGCTCTTGCGGTCGGTAACTTCCAGCAGATTCTCGAAGACTTTCCCGAGCATCTCCGGGTCGACGGCGACCTCTTTGTCCAGCGGGGAGTCTTCCTGCACGGTGAAGTTGTAGAGGTCGAAGGTGTCGAGCACGTCGCCGATGTGCTGGTCCGGCACCCGGATACCGATGTTCACCCAGTCGTACCCGTTCATCGGCTCAAACAGGCCGCCGTTCAGGAAGGGCACACGGCAACGCAGGTGGTGGAAGTAGTGATCCTCCACGCTGCGGTCGAGGGCCAGGCCCTCGTAGAACAGTGGTTCGAGCAGGTCGTCGAAGAAGTTGTCGTACGGAACGATGTCTTTCCGGTAGAGCCTGCGCAGGAAGTCGCGCGGCCCTTCACCCCAGCGGTGGTGCTTCTCCACACCGAGCCAACCTTTCTTCTGGATGAAGTAGAGGAAGACGAGTTGCCCCATCAGCCGCTTGGCGAACGTGGCGGTGTCGATGGCTTTCGCGCTGAACTCGGCGGCCACCTGGACGTCGCTCGCCACAATGTCGTCGAGGTCGCCCTTGAGTGTCAGGAACAGACGCTTGTAGCTCTCGAAGAACTCGTCGGTGACGACTTCGATGCTGAAGGCGTCCTCGATGGCCGCGAGCGTTGGTGTGCCTTCGTCTTCGAGGAGGCCGACGAGTCGCCGCTGGGCCGTGTGGCTGCCCTCACCGGGACCCACGAGGAAGGAGAGGCGCTTGGCCGGGGTCACATTCTTCTGGAACGCCCCTTTCCCATCCTCTCGCGTGACGTAGTTGAGTTCGAGCTTGATCAGCGAGAAGCGCCATTCGGTGGTGTCTTCGCTGTAGAAGGCGACGATGGCCGCGTCCCGCCCACTTCCTTCGAGATACCGCGCGACGAAGTTGCGCTGCGCGGTGCGCGCGCGTTCCAGTGTCAGGCCGCTTTTCAGGCGAACGGCGAGGACATCGACATCCTGCCGCGCAGCGTCGGTGAAGTGCCCGAGGTGTTTGACCTGTGTGACGGTATCGCGAAACGCCTCGCTGACCGCTGACCCGCTCGAAGCGGGACGCTGCTCCTCTTGCCAGTGGCCGAGGAGGTTGCGGACGAAGACGCGGAAGCGGGTCTCGTCGTAAGGCGCTTCGAAGGTGGTGTGGATAAGGCGGCAGGCCTGTTCGTGGTTCATGTGGGGTCTCCAACGAGGTACGCCGAGAGGATGACCTCGCGGCTTTGCTGCTGACCGGGCGGCCCCGAGTGAAGCGGGGCGAGGTGAGCGGGAGTGACGTGCTTGCGGAAGCAGCCAAGGATCTGAAGTGGGCGCAGCCCCCCCTTCTTCAAGGCCGCATCGATCTCTTTGCGGATGGTCTGAAGGGTCTTGTGAGGGACGGTGCCCGCGTCGAGGGCGGCGCGCACTTGCTGAAGGAAGAGCTCGTCCTCGTCGGTGAATTCCGCCACGCGGCGCATCTCGGACGACCGCAGCAAGGTGGCGAGGTGGCGATCATGGCTGGCTCCAGTGGCCCCCATGCGTTCCTCAGGCGTCGTGAGGCTTTCGAACTGCTCCTTGTTGCGCTGAAGCAGGTCGAAGTAATCCTTCGGCATCGGGACGCGAGCGAGGTCACGCGGGCAGGCGAGCAGGTCAACCGCTTCGAAGAAGTTCACCTCGCTGACTTTGTACTGTCCGGGCATGCTGGCGAGCACCTTCTTGAGCTTGCCCTGGCGGAAGAAGGTCATCAGGGTGCTGCGCTCGTGGGGGCGTGCGCTGCGCCCCTTGCGAGGCAGGCGTTTGATGCGTTCGAAGAGTGTCGGCTCCTTGTCCCGGATGTCACGCAGCAGTTGCAGGTACTGCAATTCACTGCGCTCCTCCTGCTCTTCGAGGCCAGCTTTCGTGCTGAGGCGCTGGTAGAGCCGGTCGCTGAAGTTGTGGCTGGCAATCTCCTCGTCGTCGCTGAGGTATTTGGCGTCCTCACCGAGCGTGTCGTGAAAGCTCTGGAGCTTGGCCTTGATGCGCTGCTCCAGGCCGAGGTGACTCTCCGAACGAGCGGTGGGGAAGAAGTTGAAGACCGAGACTTCGGTGTGCTTCGTACCGACGCGGTTGACGCGTCCCACGCGTTGAAGAACCCGCGTAGGGTTCCACGGCAGGTCGTAGTTGATCACCACAGCAGCGCGGTGCAGGTTCATCCCTTCTGCGAGCACATCGGTCGTGACGAGCAGACGCAAGGGGGACTCCTCCTTGCGCGCGCGCTTGGGGTCGAAGGCGTTCTCGATCATGCTGCGCGCGGTTTGCACACTGAGGCTTTGACCGTCGTGCCGACCACCGTTGCTGGCGTAGGCGATGACCTCGTTGCCGTACTCGCTGCGCAGATGTTCGTACAGATAAGCTCCGGTCTCCTTCGACTCCGTGAAGATCAGCACGCGCTGCCCTTTCAGGCGTGGGTTGACTTTCAGTTCATGCAGGAAAGCGTCGAGCTTTGGATCCTCATGAACGTCCTGCCAGAGCGACTGGATCCGGCGGAGCAGATCGAGATCCTGCCGGAGCCTGGGCAGATACTCGTCATCGAAGTCGGTGGCTGCGTAACGGTCGAGCTTGCCCTTGCCCTCCAGGTCGAGCAATCGAGCCTCGTCGTCGCTGTTGAGGAGTTCGTACACGTCGAGGTTCTTGCCGATGAGGATGGTGCCCCCTTCGAACATCTCGATGAAGCGTTCATACGACGTGATGAAGCGGGCGACCGTGAGGCGGAAGGCATGAAACGACGATTCGAGGCGTTTGACGAGGATGCCTTTCATGAACCCGCCGACGTTCCGTTGCCCCTGCCGCTGCTGCCCGGTAATCGCCTTCTGGAGGTACAGCAGAGGCGTGTAACGGGTGTACTGGAACTCCCGCAGCAACTCCATCGTCTCGTCGAAGACCTCGTTTGTTCTCTCGTCAAATTCGTAGATGATGCGTTGAGGCGGCGCGAGAGTCGGGAAACTCAGGTTCTGCTCTTGGAGATCCTGCGAGAAAAACTTCTGGATCTCTGTACGGGTCCGCCGGACCATGACGTGCGAGAGCACCTTCTCACGCACCTGCTCGGAGGCCCGCTTGACCGCTTCGAGGTACTCGGGTGTGCCCTTCTCGTACAGCTTGAGGGACTGGTTCAACTCCTTGAAGAAGGCTTCGAGGTTCGGCACACCGGGAATCGTCCCCCGCCGCGCGGGCTGGAACAGTTTCAGCAGGCTGAGGATGTCTTCGAGGCGGTTGTTGAGCGGTGTGGCAGACACCAGGATGACGCGCTTGCCCCAGCAGATGTCATGCAGGGTCTGGTAGGTCTGGGTGGTGTCCGTCCGGAAGCGGTGGGCCTCGTCGATCAGGACGTACTGGTACTTCTCGGTGCCGCGTTCGCGAATCTCGTCCAGTTTGCCGAGCGAGCGGACCTCCACGCCGCGCACGCCGAATTCAAGGAAGGTTTCGCGCCAGTAGTTTTCAAGGGGCGGGGGGCAGATGACCAGTTTTCGCCCCGGGTACCCTTGCAGGAGCATCGCGCTGATGTACGTCTTCCCGAGACCGACCACGTCTGCGATGAAGACGCCGCCATACGCTTCGAGGATCTTGCGGGCGGTCAACACGGCCTGCTTCTGGTAAGCGAGATCCATGAAGCCGTCGGGCAGGTCGATGTCCACCTCGTTGTCGAGGTTGATGTCCTCCTTGAAGTATTCGTAGAGGAACTTCAGGTAGATCTCGTAAGGCGTGATGGCCTCGGAGAGCCACGTCTTTTGCTGGACCGTGTCGACGTAGGTCATGCTGACGTCCACGCCATCGCGCCAGAGGTCCTCGAACTTCGCGAGGGCGAAGTCCACGTCGTTGCGGTCTTTGAGTTCGACGTTGAACTCTCGCTGTGCGACGAGGCCGTTCAGGCTGAAGTTGCTGGAACCGGTGATGACGCGCCCGTAATCAGGGAACGTGTCCGGGAAGCGCGAGATATAGACCTTGGCGTGGAGGTCCTGAGATGGGAAAGCGCGGAGTTCGAGCTGCCCGCTCTGGATGGACCCGATGAACTGCCGCGCGGAGGCCTCGACTTCTGCGGCGTCGTCCCCGTACTCCAGTTCGTTGACAAGTTGCTCGGTGAACTGCTCCTTCGACCGGGCGTGGGATTCGAAGTCCAGCATGCCCTGATGGGCCTGCGAGAAGAGGTCGAAACTGCGCTGGTCGACGTTCAGACCCACGAGGATCCGCATCTTCTCCACGCTGTTCAGCTTGTCGTGCATCGCCTTGTAGCCGCTGGTGCGGAAGTAGCCGACCAGAACGTCGAAAAACTGGGCATGGTCGAGAATCTTCCCGAAACGGTCGTGCAGCGTGGCACCCGGCTCGTTCGTGAAGAAGCGGCGGTCGCTGGGATGGGTCTGGGTCATAGGGGTTTCTTATCTCAAGTATAGGCGAAATGTACCCCTGAGCTTTGCGGTGGAGAATTCTCTTTTGTTTCTTGCGTTAATTGTTTGCGCCAGATTTCTATTATCGGTAATTTACTGATAAGTAATCATTGATAAATAATGCAGTTAGTTCTAAAAAGTAATCCTGTATTTCTTCGGTAATTGCATTCCCGCGCCCGGATTTATAACCTAAGCCGGACCGGCTGTATATAGACACTGTACCGGGTGTGGAGGGCTTATTGTCAATTTTATAGAGTGACCAATTGACGTTAAATACGGAGACATTTACATCCGTATTGTATAGAAGGGACACTGTTAATTGAAGCGCATTACCCTTGGAGCAATCGTTTGAGGTAATCTTATATTTACCAAGTTGGACCAATAGGTCTTTGCTAATTTTATCTTCTATTCCCTTGCCATCGAATTGGGCTGCCTCAGCGCTCACTTTCGCCCCGATAAAGCAGAACTTTAACCCTTTTAGGTTTTCAGGTGGTGCAAACGCTGCACCTGCTGATGTCATCCAGAATGCTCCTCCCAGGAGGATGCCCAGTGCCCTAAGTCGTATCGGTTTCACCCTTCCACCGTACCCAGGTGGAAGAAGAAAAACCAGCTCCCACAGCTGAAAAATCAGCTTTTGACGACTTCGCCCCGCACAAGCGCCCACAGCGGATCCTCGATGAGGTCGAGCCTCCCCCGCAGCAGGCACCCCTGCATGGTGTGCAGCAGGTCTTCCTTCGGGCAGCGGTGCTGTGCGTACGGCCACGGACGCCTCAGCAGCGCGGCGGGCAGGTCGGGGAACAGGTGGTGCCGCAGGAGCAGCGCGATGTCGTGCAGGCGGTGGAGTGTCAGCGCCTCCGGCGCGGGGTACGCTTCGATGATCGAGTTGAGTTCACCGGGTTTGATTCCGAACGTCTGCATGAGGTGGTGCCGCTCGGGCTGGGCGCGCAGGTAAGCCCCCGATGTGCAGTGCCGCAAGAGGGGCAGCAGGGGCCGGTAGCGGTCACGGGCGGCCAGGTCGCCCAGGTGGCTGAGCCATGGCGTCTCCTGCCGGGCACACAGCGTTGCGAGGCTCAATGTGAACCCACCGGGCCAGCGCACCGCCTGTCCGTCCTCGGTGACTTCGGCGCGGCGGAAGACGTGCTCGGCGCTGAGCGGCAGCAGGCTGTCCGGGCCTTCGCTGGGCCGCAGGGCGACATGCAGGGTGCGTTCCTCGTCCACGGTCACCCAGAGGCGGTGGTGGCAGTCCGGCAGCACTTCGGTGATGCGCGAGAGAGGCGTCATGTCCGCACCAGCAGGTCGGAGATGACCACCAGCCGGGCGTGGATGACCGCGTGCGGGTGCCGCCACGTGCCGCTGAGGCGGTACGAGATGCGCCGCTCAGCGTCGGGGGTCTCGCGCCACAGCAGCAGGCAGGGTCCGCAATGTTCGGTCAGCAGGCGGTAGACCTGCCGCCGGATGGCTGAAGGTGGGCGGTGGGGCGTGAACAGCGTCAGGGTGGGCGGCGTCACGAGGCTCCTCCGGTGGTTACCCCTGGGGGTTGAGGTTGCGGGTTTGCCGGGCGCGGCCTGTGCCGATGTGACCCACGAGGCAGCCCTGCACGAGGACGTCCACGGTCTTGAAGGTCATGGGCGGGTAGTCCGGATTTTCCGAGAACAGCGTCACCGTACCGTTGTTGCGGTGCCAGCGCTTCAGGGTGGCGGTGTCTTCACCGGGCACGGCCACGAGGGCGATCTCGCCATTGTGTGGCTCGGCGGCGCTGGGACGGATGACCACGTAGTCGCCGGGGTAGATGCCGATGCCGATCATGCTTTCACCGCGCACGCGCAGCAGGAAATCGCCTTCGTGGAGCGAGAGCAAATCCTGCAAGCGCGTGGCGTACCCTTCGACATGCTCGCTGGTGTATCCGGGCGGGCCTGCCGCCACGTCACCGACGATAGGCAGGGAGAGGACGATGGGCGGAAGGTGGAGGTAAGCCCGTCCACGGTCGCTGAGTTGAATCACGGCGGTGCGGCGTTCGCTGGCGTCGTAGTGAACGAGCTGGCGTTCGACCAGGATGAGGAGGTACATCCGGACGTTCTGGCGGGGCATCCCGAGGTGTTCGGCCAGCCGCCCTGTGGTGATGTTCTCGCCCAGAGCCTGGAGCCGGGCGACTTCCGCGAGCACGTCGCGTTGCCGGGGAGTGAGGGGTTTTTCCTGTTCCATTATGTCACCTGACGTAATTGTGTCCTGGTGACTGAGAGAAAGCAAGGCCCCCGGCTCTGACGGCTGTGAGATGCTGCGTTCACATGGCCGAATCATTTACGGAGACTGAGCGCCGAACCATCTACCGCAAAAGTGCCGACATGTGCTGGTATTGCGGCAGGGCGAGAGCTGCCCACGTCGAACACCAGACGCCGAAGGCCCTGGAGGGAACCAGCCACCTCAGCAATCTGGTCGGGGCTTGTGCCGAGTGCAACCGTCAGAAGGCGGGGCACCGCGTCTCCGGGAACCCAAACTGGACGCTGGAGCAGTACCGCGTTCAGGTGGCGGCGGCCCTGGCTGTCCCAGCCGAGGGCTTCGAGTTTTATGGCGAGCGCCTGGATGCTCTGCGTCGCGCCTATGCCTCTGAGCATCCCGGAGAGACCGCGAAGCTGGTGTTACGTGGCCTGAAAGATGACTTGCTCCCCGGTGTCCCAGAGCCTTTGCCGATGATCGTTTGGAACCCGCCCTATGTCTACGAGGACGACAGCCTTTAAGGCGAACTGGGCTTCACGGGCTGGATGCCTCCTTGTTGTTCCTGGCCCCGCAGCCTTTCAAGGCGACCCTGCACGCCCGCCGCGAAGCGCTGGTCGTCAGTGAAGGCGTGTGGGACGGTGAGCAATTGCCAGCCGGGCAGGGCTGCAGGCCAGGAGCGGCGGCCCTGCCGGGTGGTGAGAAGGGGCCGCAGGTCGTCGGTGGTGGCTGGTGCAAGCCCCAGCCGGGCGGCGACGAGCAAAGGCCCATATTCACCGGGGCGGCGCGCCCTTTCGGCGAGGTAGGCGTGGAAGGGCGGCTGAAAGACGTGAACCACGAGATGTTCTGCATGCTCCGGTGGAAGCGGCACAGGGACTTCCTCGGTCTGGAAGCCAGCCTCGCGCAACAGGTCCGCCACGCGGCGGAGGGCAGCGAGGTCGTCGCGTGCTGGAGGAGGGGCCATTTCAGGGGGTTCGTCGTTCGCTTTGCGCGTGATGGTTACCTGCCGGGCATGGGAGTGGACGTCGCTGCCAAGGCCCGTGGAAAAGGTGCCTATGGGGGTCGGTGCCGCGAAGAAGGTGAGGTTGTCAGGGGCCTGGGCGATTCCCTCTTCGCGGGGGAGAACCTTCTCATCGGAGAACTGAGAGGGCAACGCACTGAGGAGGCGGGCCTGTCCACCGCGCCGGGGTTCCTGATCGGACACGAGGACGGTGTGCTGACCCTGAACTGGGGGCAACCTGCGGTTGCGTTCACCCTGTGGGGCGTCGGCCTCTTCTCCCGTCTGTGGGATGGGGAGGGTCACCTCATAGGGCAAGCGGTAGTCGACATCGAGGATCTGATGCACCAGAAAGCGGCGGCGGCTGGGACTCCCCTCTGGGGCGGGGACCCACCTTCCCCGCGCGCGTACGCGGCGAACGCCGTTGTAGGGGAAGAGGGCGCTCGGATGACTGATGCCGGATGTGGGGTCGCCGCGCTCCCGGCCACGCCCCCGCGTGACGGCGATGCTCCGGTCGATGTTCAGGGCTTGCAAACGCGCCTGGGTGTCTTGAGAGAGCCACGCCAGCGTGTAGGCATCCTGTGGGGGAAAGCCGGGTGGGAGCACCAGATCGAGACGGTTCCCGTTCAGGAGTGCGTGCTCATCGACCCAGTCGAGGACGCGGGCCAGTTCGTCGGACAGCACGGCTTGGAGCATTCGGGAAGACGAACCGTAGCACCAGCGCAGCAGTTCGGCCACGGGCACGCAGATGCCGTAGGGGTCGGTGGAGCGCGTGAAGGCGGTGACGGCGCTCTGGTTCACGACGGGTTCGGCGTGCCTCGCAACGAGGGACTCGAAGGGCAAGAGTGTCGGCGGGTCTCCGAGCCGGAACACTTGCTGCCTGCCGAAATCGATTTTGAAGGATTGTTCGCGGAGCAGGCCCCGTCGCGGTGCGTAGGCGCGTCCCTTGCTGAAGAAGGTTCCGATGGAGAGCATCGGCAGGTCGCCGACCGCGAACTGCACAAGGCGCATGTTGTCGAAGGCCTCCCGCCGCTCGGGGTAGCCGTTCTGAAACACTTCCCGAAAGGTCTTACCACTGGAGTCCCGGATGCGTTGAACGACCCCGCGCATGGTGCGCTGGGTCGGCATGTTGGAATCGATGTCAAAAAGCCCCAGCCACGTCAGGAGCCATACGCCGTCATCATCCGGCAGGCTCGCAAAGCGTGGTGGGGCTTTGTTCAAGCAGCGACCCTCTGCTGGGAAGGGTCATTCGCATTTAATTTGTGTAATTCGCATTTATTGTGTGTAGTGACACCGCGTTTGCCGAACAGCGCCCCCACCGTCACGTTCTCGTGCACGGTCATCTCGGGAAAAGGCCGCACAATCTGGAAGGCGCGGCCCAGCCCCGCGTGACAGCGCGCCTCCATGCTCTCCTCCGTCACGTCCCGCCCCAGCAGGTGCAGCCGCCCGGAGCTGGGCCGGTACACCCCCGACAGCAGGTTGAGCAGCGTGGTCTTGCCCGCCCCGTTCGGTCCGATGACCGCCAGAATCTCGCCGTCGTACTGCGTGAACGTCACGTTCTGCACGGCTTTCAAACCACCGAACCTCTTGCTGAGACCCTCGGCGCGCAGCACGACTTCCTGCTGGCTGACCGCTGACGGCTGACTGCTGACGGCCGTCACAACTCCCCCCCGTGCTTCCCGCGCCGAAACAGGCCCATCAGCCCGCGCGGCAGCCACAGGATGCTCAGCATCAGCACCAGGCCGTAGACGACGAGGGAGCCGTTCTTCACGTAGGCGTGCAGCACTTCCTCCGCCACGCGCAGCACGGCCGCGCCCAGGATCGGCCCCAGCGTGGTGTACAGCCCGCCGAAGATGGAGGTGGTGAGCGGCGCGATGGAGTTGGCGAGGCTGAAGGTTTCCAGCGGATTGATGAAAAAGGTCTTTCCGGCGAACAGCACGCCGCCCAGCGCCGCCAGGAAGGAGGAGATGAAAAAGGCGGTGAGCTTGTAGCGCACCACGCTGACCCCCAGCACCCGCGCCGTTTCCTCGCCCTGCCGGATGGCGGCGAAGGCGTGGTGCAACCTGGAGCGGCGAAGGGCGAGACTCACGAGCGCCGTGAACAGCAGCACCCCGAAGGCCAGGAAATACTGCGCCCGCGCGTTGCCGCCCAGCAGCGCGGGCACCAGCAGGCCGTTCGCGCCGCCCGCCACCGATTCCGGCAGGTTCTGGATAACGGTCCGCACGACCTCGGTAAAGGCCAGGGTGGCAATGGCGAAATACATCCCGCTCAGGCGCATGGTCACCGCCCCCAGAATCAGGCTGACCAGCCCGGCCAGCAGCGCGGCGAGGGGCATCGCCAGGAACCAGGGCAGCACCTTGACCAGCAGCGCGAAGCCGTAGGCCCCCAGCCCGTAAAAGGCTGCGTGCGCCAGGCTGACCTGCCCGCTGCGCGCCAGGATGTCCCACGACAGCGCCAGCACCCCCGCCACCAGCGTGAAGAAGGCGATTTGCAGCAGGTATTCGGCCCGCGCTCCCAGCGGCAGGAAGGGGAACACCAGCGCCAGCCCGAAAAAGAGGCCCAGCGGCACCAGCGCCCGCGCGGTGAAGTCCGGGCGGCGGATGACGGTCCGCCGGGCGTCGATCGCCTGACTCATGGTGCCCCCCTCATCTGGCCCCCCGGAAGGACCGGAACACCAGCGTGGCAAAGATCAGCAGGAAGAACACCGCGTCACTCCACCCGCCGCCCCCAGGCACGTAGGTCTGTACCAGCGCCTCGGATACGCCCAGCACCACGCTGGCCCACAGCACGCCCGTCAGGTTGCCCAGCCCCGCCATCACGATGATGGCAAAGGCCTTCAAGGCAAAGACCAGCCCCACCGTAGGGGACGCGAACAGCAGCGTGGCGACCAGCACGCCCGCGACCGCCGCCAGGCCGCAGCTCACCCCGAAGGCGATCAGGTACACCCGGTCCACGTCGATGCCGATCAGTTGCGAGCCGCGGCGGTTCTGCGCCACCGCGCGCATCTGGCGGCCCAGGGTGGTGCGGTACAGCACCGCGTACAGCCCCGCCAGAATCACGGCCGCCAGCCCGAACGCGATCAGCTTCGGCCCGCCCACGCTGAGGTCGCCCAGGCGGAGGCTGCTGCCCTGATAGGGCGTCGTGACCGTGCGCGTGTTGCCGCCCAGCAGCATCAGCGCCAGGTTTTGCAGCAGGATGCCCAGGCCGAAGGTGAGCAGCATCTGGTTGAGTTCGGGGGCCAGCAGCACGTGGCGGATGCTCACCCGGTAGGTCAGCGCGCCCACCGCGAACACGGCCACCGCCACCAGCGGCAGCGACAGCAGCGGGTCCACCCCCAGGTACACGCTCGCGCCCCAGGCCAGAAACGCGCCGATCATCAGAAACTCGCCGTGCGCGAAGTTCACGATGCCGACCACGCCCACCGCCAGCGCCAGCCCCGACGCGACCAGGGCATACAGGCCGCTTTGCAGCAGGCCGTTGAGCAGGGTTTGAAGAAAGAGTTCCATGCAGGCTCCCTCGGGAGCTGTCAGCCGTCAGCAATCAGCCAGCAGCAAAGAGCGCAAAAGCAAACGCTTTGGCCCAGTGCTGAAAGCTGACCGCTGAGAGCTGAAAGCTTACTTGTTCCACACCATCGGCTTCTGCGCGAACTTCACCGGGTATACGGGCACGCGGCTGTCGCCCAGGAACTGGAAGTGCAGCCAGTTTCCGGCCTTGAAGCCCTGGTACTGCGTCTTGTTGCTCTTGCTGAAGGTCAGCGGGCCGAAGGGTGTGGGGGTGTTCGTCCGGGCGAGTTCGGCGGCCACCTTGTCCTTGTCGGTGCTGCCCGCGCGGTTGATGGCGGCAGCCAGCGTCTTGAGGTTCACGTAGGCGAGCGGCGCGAAGTATTCCTCGGTCATGTTGCCGAACTTCTTCCGGTAGGCCGCCACGAACTTGCGGCTTTCCGCCTGCGGGCTGCTGGGGAGCCACAGGCTCAGGCCCGCGATGTTGTCGGCCAGCTTGTTCTTCTCGAAGCCCACCGGCCAGGAGGGCGGCGTGCCGTAGATCAGGCCCACGTCCAGGTTCTGCTGCTTGATTTCCGTGGCGAGCGGCAGGGCGTCGGTGTCGTAGCCCACCCAGTAGAAGATGTCGGGCTTGGCGGCCTTGGCCTTGCTGACCAGCGGACCGAAGTTGCCGCTGCCGGTCTTGAACTTCTCGCTCATCACGACGTTGAAGCCCGCCTTCTTGAAGAGGGCGACAGTGTCGTTGATCCCCGCGCTGCCGAAGGGACCGTCCTCGTAGGCGATGGCGATGTTCTTCGCGCCCTTGCTGCGCTTGAGGTACTTGAAGTAGTCGAGGATCGCCTCGAAGTTGTAGTACGACCAGGGGTGGTAGTGAAAGAAGTACTTGTGGTCGGCAAAGGCGTCCTCGACCGGCACCGCCGCCGCCCCGATCCAGGCCATGAAGGTGCCGTACTGCTTGGCCGGGCCGCTGATGGCGATGGAGGTGGCGCTGCTCACGCCGCCCGCCATGAAGTCCACCTTGTCCACCGTGACCAGCTTGACGAACTCCGGCACGGCCTTGGCGGGCGAGGAGCCGTCGTCCGCGAAGTCCAGGTCCAGCGGCTGGCCCAGCACCCCGCCCGACCGGTTGATCTCGTCCAGCGCCAGCAGGTAGCCGTTCCTGGCCGCCTGCCCCGACACGCTGCCCGCCCCGGTCAGGGGAAGCAGCACGCCCACCTTCACCGCGCCCGCGCCGGAGAGCGCGAGCAGAACGCCCGTCAGAAGCATCTTTTTCATGTTCAAGGCGAGTGTAGGGGAAGGGCATCACGCCCGCGTTACAGCAGGAAGGCCGATGGCTGATGGCAAATGGCAGAAGGCGAACAGCAGGCGCAGGCTTTCGCAAAAGCTCCCCCGGGCCTTCTGCCTTCCGCCTTCTGCCCCCTGCATCTGTGACCACCCCGTAACGCCCCCCGCCTACGCTCGGGGCGATGCGACAGATTGAGGGAGCGGGGGCAGCATCCGGGGCGTTCACGCTGGAGGTGACGCTGCCGGTCGCGGGTGTGCCGGTGCCCGTGCGGCTGGGTGTCCAGACCTGGGGGCGGCTCAGCGCGGCGCGGGACAACGCCGTGCTGGTGTGCCACTACTACACCGGCACGTCGCAGGCGGCGGGCGAGGGGCCGCAGAGCCTGCCCGGCTGGTGGGCCACGCTGATCGGCCCGGGGCGGGCGGTGGACACCGAACGCTTTTTCGTGGTGGCGATGAACACGCCCTCCAACGTGCAGGCGCACGACCCCCGGGTGGTGACAACCGGGCCGGACACCCCCCACCCGGACGGCGCGCCCTGGGGCGACCGTTTTCCCGCCTGGGATTTCGCGGACCTGCACGCGCTGCAACTCGCGCTGCTGCGCCGGCTGGGGGCGGAGCGCTGGCACGCGGTGCTCGGCCCCAGCTTCGGCGGCCTTCAGGCCCTCCAGTGGGCGGCCCGCTCGCCCGACCTCGCGCCGCGCGTGGCCGCCATCGCCGCCAGCCCCTGCGCCGGGCCGGTGCTGCGCGGCGCGTTCGGCCCCCTGCTCCGGGACGTGGCCCCGCGCGGGGGGCTGACGGGTGCCCTGCGGCTGATTTCCTTTTTCGGAATGGGGGCCGAGGGGCTGGAACGCGCCTTCCGGGAGACTGACTTCGGGGCCTACCTGCGCTCACGGGCGGCCACGGCCAGCCTGCCGCACATCCTCGACATCGCGCGGGTGGTGGAAACGCACGACCTGGGCAGCGTCCTGCCCCGCGCCGACCTGTTCGCCCGCTGGCGCGCTGCCGGGCTGCGCCTCCTGAGCGTGAACATTCACGGCGACCAGTTCTTCCCGGTGGCCGAGATGCGCGCCTTTGCCGGGGCGAGCCGGGCGGCGGGCGTGGCCCACACCCACTTCGAGTACGCCTCCCCCCACGGGCACCTGGCCTGCGTGGCCGACACCGCGCCCTTCGCGGGCCTGCTGCGCGCCCTGCTTGAGGACACGCTGCCCGCCGTGCCCCTCCCGCCCGACCCCCTGAGTGCCGACCCTATAAGCACCGGGGAGGCGACCCATGCCTGAGCGCGTTCTGGTGGCCCTGCATGGCAACTTCGCCTCCGCCGCGTGGTGGGCGGACCTGCTGGCCGACCCGCCCACCGGCTGGCGCGTCCTGGCCCCCGACCTGCCGGGCTTTGCCGGAACCCCTCACACGGGCGAGGTGAGCATCCCCGCCTACGCCGACTGGCTCGCGGACTGGCTGGCCCGGCAGGGGGTCACGCGCCCCGTGCTGCTGGGCCACAGCCTGGGCGGGGCGGTCGCGCTGGAGTACGCCGCCCGTGACCCCGGCGCACTCTCGGCCCTGGTCCTCGCGGCCAGCGCACCCCTGACGGGCCTGGTCACGCCCGAGGAGAATTACCCGGTGCTGGAACTGCTGCGCGGCGACCCGCAGCTCCGCGAGATGAGCCTGGGGGCGCTGTTCCCCTCCCGCCGCCCGGACAACTTCCCCGCGCTGGTGGAGGACGCCGGGCGCATGGCGAACACGCACTACAGCGGCAACGCCCGCGCCCTGGCCGGGTGGAGCGTGGACCCAGCGCGCCTCCGGGGGTTGCCCGTGCGGGTGCTGGGCGGGGCACTCGACGCCCTGGTCACGCCCGAGATGGTACGCGCGCAGGCGGCGGCCCTGGGGACCGGGGCCACGGTGCTGGAGGGGCGCGGTCACGGCTTCCCGCAGGAGGACCCGGCCGCCTTCCGCGCGCTGCTGGAAGAGTTTCTCGCCGTTCTGCCTAGGACGGTGCCCAGAAAGGTTGCCGAACCTTTGTGGGCCGAACGAAGTGAGAAACCGTGATAAGGGCGGCGTGAAGTGGAGTTGCTGCCCAGGACACGCGGCAACGGCTGGGGTGCGCCGCCCTAACGACCGTTAGGAATGCCTATTACAATGGAGCCGACATGAACAAGGTGTATCCGAGCGCCGCCGAGGCGCTGAGTGACGTGGTGCAGGACCGGCAGACTGTCGCCGTGGGGGGGTTTGGCCTGTGCGGCATTCCCGAGCAGCTCATCCTCGCGCTGCGTGACAGCGGCGTGACGGGCCTGACCGCCGTCAGCAACAACGCGGGCGTGGACGGCTGGGGTCTGGGCCTGCTGCTCCAGACCCGCCAGATTCGCAAGATGATTTCCAGTTACGTGGGCGAGAACAAGGAGTTCGAGCGCCAGTACCTCGCCGGGGAGCTGGAACTGGAGTTCACGCCCCAGGGCACCCTGGCCGAGCGCATGCGCGCGGGCGGCGCGGGCATCCCCGGCTTCTACACCAAGACCGGCGTGGGCACGGTCGTCGCGGAGGGCAAGGAACACAAGGACTTCGACGGCGAGACGTACATCCTGGAGCGCGGCATCAAGGCCGACCTCGCGCTCGTCAAGGCCTGGAAGGCGGACCGGGCGGGGAACCTCGTGTACCGCAAGACCGCCCAGAACTTCAACCCGATGGCCGCCACCTGTGGCCGCGTAACGGTGGCCGAGGTCGAGGAACTGGTGGAGGTCGGCCAGCTCGACCCCGACGAGATCGACACTCCCGGCATCTTCGTGCAGCGGGTGGTGCTGAACCCGAACCCGGAAAAGCGCATCGAGCAGCGCACCGTGCGGCAGGCAGCCCCCGCCTCCAGCGCCGCCGGAGAGGAGGTCTGACATGCCCTGGACCCGAGACGAGATGGCGGCCCGCGCCGCCCGTGAACTGCAAGACGGCTACTACGTGAACCTGGGTATCGGCCTGCCCACCCTGGTCGCCAACCACATCCCGCAGGGCGTGTCCGTGATGCTCCAGTCCGAAAACGGCCTGCTGGGCATCGGCCCCTTTCCCGCCGAGGACGAGGTAGATCCCGACCTGATCAACGCGGGCAAGCAGACGGTGACGGCGCTGCCCGGCGCGAGCTTTTTCTCCAGTGCCGATTCTTTTGCCATGATTCGCGGCGGCCACGTGAACCTCGCCATCCTGGGGGCGATGCAGGTGTCGGAAAAGGGCGACCTCGCCAACTGGATGATTCCCGGCAAGATGGTCAAGGGCATGGGCGGCGCGATGGACCTGGTGGCGGGCGTGCAGCGCGTGGTGGTGCTGATGGAGCACGTGGCGAAGGGGGACGCGCACAAGATTCTGCCGCAGTGTTCCCTGCCCCTGACCGGCCAGGGCGTGGTGGACCGCATCATCACCGACCTGGGCGTGCTGGACGTGACGCCGGAAGGCCTGAAGCTCGTCGAACTCGCCCCCGGCGTGACCCTGGACGAGCTGCGGACAAAGACCGGCGCACCGATTCAGGAGTAGGTCCCAGCCGCGCGGCGGCCAGCCTGACCCACCGTTCGGGGTCGGCTGGCCGCTCTCGCATCCCGCTGCGGGTAACGCCCCTGTGACGCCCCCGGCCTACACTCCGCGCATGACAGCACAGCAGGAGCAGCGGGTCGCCCTGGTCACGGGCGGAACGAGCGGCATCGGCCTGGCGATTGCGGGGCGGTTTCAGGCCGATGGGATGCGTGTGGCCGTGCTCGACCTCGACCGCCCCCACGCGCGGGAGGTGGCGGGGCAGCGGGGCTTCACCTTCATTCCCGCCGACCTCGCCCGCCGCGAGGACTGCCGCCGCGCGGTGGAGGAGACGGTTTCGGCGCTGGGTGGGCTGGACGTGCTGGTGAACAACGCGGGGTTTCAGCACATCGACCCCATCAAAGAGTTCCCCGAGGACACCTGGGACACCATGCTCCACGTGATGCTGACCGCGCCCTTCCTGCTGATCAAATATGCCTGGCCGCACCTTACCCGCGGCGGGCAGGGCCGGGTCATCAACATCGCCAGCATTCACGGCCACGTCGCCAGCCCCTTCAAGAGTGCCTACATCAGCGCCAAACACGGCCTGATCGGCCTGACGCGCACCGCCGCGCTGGAGGCGGGCGAGCAGGGCCTGACCGTAAACGCCATCTGTCCGGGGTATGTCCGCACCCCCCTGGTCGAGGGGCAGATTGCCGACCAGGCCCGCACGCGCGGCCTGAGTGAGGCGGAGGTCGAGCAGAAGGTCATGCTCGAACCCGCCGCCATCAAGAAGCTCCTGAATCCGGAGGATGTGGCGGCCCTCGCCAGCTACGTCGCCAGCCCCGCCGCGTGGGGGATGACGGGGGCGGTGCTGGACCTCGACCTGGGGTGGACGGCGCGGTGAGGGGCCAGCGACCAGCTTCCAGCCGCCAGCGAAACCGGGACTGGTTCTGAACCAAAAAGGGCGGGGGCAGCGGCATTCCCGGTTGAATGGATGCCGCTGCCCTCGCCTCTGGTCTTAGTCGGCCCGGTCGTGGTGGATGGTGCCCAGCAGCGCCTTGACGGCCATGTACCCCACCACGAAGAACAGCAGGGGCGTGAGGTTCAGGGTGACCTCGGCGTCCTTCTCGGGTTGCAGGGCGTTCTGCTTGCGGTACTTGATCATGGGTCCAGCGTACCCGGCCCCGGCGTCGGCCTGCCTTGAGGGTCGCTTGGGCCTTCTCACGCGCCGCTCGGGTGCCCCCCCGGTGAAGAGTGGCCGGTGAAGCGCGGCCCGTGAAGTGCGGCATGGTCGGCGGTCCAGCCCGGCGCTATGTTTGGACCGACCGCCGCGCTCACCGCCGTTTTCCCGCGGTGCGGCTGCTCCGACGTGTTTTCCCTCTGCCCGAAAGGAACTGTCATGACCGCTGCCCCGACGCCCACCCACCCAAGCCCCACTACCCCAGTCCCCACCACCATGAAAGCCCTCAGCAAGCAGGAAGCCCGCGAGGGCCTCTGGATGACCGAGACGGACGTGCCCACCCCCGGCCCCAACGACCTGCTGATCCGCATCAAGAACAGCTCCATCTGCGGCACCGACGTGCACATCTACAAGTGGGACGAGTGGGCGCAGAAGACCATTCCCGTGCCGATGGTGGTCGGGCACGAGTACGTCGGCGTGGTGGCCGGGATGGGCAGCGAGGTGCGCGGCTTCGAGCTTGGCGACCGCGTGAGTGGCGAGGGCCACGTCACCTGCGGGCACTGCCGCAACTGCCGCGCGGGCCGTCGCCACCTCTGCCGCAACACCCTGGGGGTGGGTGTGAACCGCCCCGGTTCCTTCGCCGAGTACCTGGTGCTGCCCGCCTTCAACGCCTTCAAGATCCCCGACGACATTCCCGACGAGATAGCGTCCATCTTCGACCCCTTCGGCAACGCCGTGCATACCGCCCTCAGCTTCGATCTGGTGGGCGAGGACGTGCTGATTACCGGGGCCGGACCCATCGGCGTGATGGCCGCCGCCGTCGCCCGGCACGTGGGCGCGCGCCAGGTGGTCGTGACCGACGTGAACGACTACCGCCTGGACCTCGCCCGCCAGATGGGGGCCACCCGCGCCGTGAATGTGGCCCGCGAGGACCTCTGGGAGGTCGCCCAGGCCGAGCTGGGCATGACCGAGGGCTTCGACGTGGGCCTGGAGATGAGCGGCAACGGCGCGGCCTTCGCGCAGATGGTGAAGACCATGAACCACGGCGGCAAGATCGCCCTGCTGGGCATCCCCGCCGGCCGGGTGGACATCGACTGGAACGACGTGATCTTCAAGATGCTCACCATCAAGGGCATCTACGGCCGCGAGATGTTCGAGACGTGGTACAAGATGACGGCCCTGATCCAGTCGGGCCTGGACCTGACGCCCGTGCTGACGCACCGTTTTCCGATCGGCGACTACCAGAAGGGCTTCGACGCGATGCTCAGCGGGCAGAGCGGCAAGGTGATTCTGGACTGGGAGGCGGAGAAGGGGCTGTGAGCCGTGAGCTATGAGCTGTGAAAAAGAGGGCTGAGGCCGAAAGCTGAAGCCTCGGGGTGCTGGTTCATAGCTCACCGCCCATAACTCATAACCCCAACCTGCTAGCATGGCCCCCATGAACCTGCCCCTCGCGTGGTGGTGGCCCGGACATTAGCCGGGTCCCCTCGCCATGCCCCGCAGGCAGGCCGCGCCCGGAGTGATCCGGGTGCGTTTTTTTTGGCCTCTCATTCCCCCTCCCAGGAGAACCCATGACCACCACTCCCCCCCGACCCCGCATCCTGACCGGCGACCGCCCCACCGGCCCCCTGCATATCGGCCACTACGTCGGCTCGCTGAGAAACCGCGTCGCCTTGCAGCGCAGCCACGACACCTATGTCCTGCTGGCGGACGTGCAGGCCCTCACCGACAACTTCGAGAACCCCCGCAAGGTGCGGGACAACGTGCTGGAGGTGGCGCTCGACTACCTGGCGGTGGGCCTGGACCCGCGGGAGGCGACCTTCGTTATCCAGTCGCAGGTGCCCGAGATTGCTGAGCTGACGGTCTTTTACCTCAACCTCGTCACGGTGTCGCACCTGCGGCAGAACCCCACCGTCAAGACCGAGATCGCGCAGAAGGGGTACGGCGAGGCGGTGCCCGCCGGGTTCTTCGTCTATCCCGTCTCGCAGGCCGCCGACATCACGGCGTTCGGCGCGAACCTCGTGCCCGTGGGCGAGGACCAGCTCCCCATGATCGAGCAGACCCGCGAGATCGTGCGGCGTTTCAACCACCTCTACGCGCCCGTGCTGGTCGAGCCGCAGGCGCTGGTGGGCGAGGTGGCCCGCCTGCCCGGCCTGGACGGCAAGGCCAAGATGAGCAAGTCGCTGGGCAACGCCATCCTGCTCTCCGACAGCGCGGACGAGGTGTCCCGTAAGGTGCGCGGCATGTACACCGACCCGAACCACCTGCGGGTGGAGGATCCCGGCCAGGTGGAGGGTAACCCCGTGTTCGCCTATCTGGACGCCTTCGACCCCGACCAGGCGCGCGTGCAGGCCCTCAAGGACCACTACCGCCGCGGCGGCCTGGGCGATGTGAAGGTCAAGAGGCACCTGCTGGAGGTGCTGGAAGCCACCCTCGCGCCCATCCGCGAGCGCCGCGCCGAGTTCGCGCGGGACCGGGCAGGTGTGGAGGCGGTGGTCCGCGAGGGCACGGAACGGGGCCGCGAGGTGGCGGCCGGAACCATGCGCGCCGTGCGGCAGGCGATGCACCTGGACTACTTCCCCACACCCTAGCCGCACCCACGTTTCTTGAGTCCGGTCGTGTTAACCTGGCGAGTGGAGGTCGGGCCGCGCCCGGCGACACACACGACATGGATTACTACGAACTGCTGAGCGTTTCCCGAACCGCGACGGCGGATGAAATCAAAACGTCCTACCGCAAGCTGGCCCTGAAGTTCCACCCCGACCGCAACAAGGAGGCGGGGGCGGCCGAACAGTTCGCCCGCATCAACGAGGCGTACGCGGTGCTCTCGGACCCCGAGAAGCGCGCGCACTACGACCGCTACGGCAGCGCCCCCGGCGCGGGGATGCCGGGTGGGGACCCCTTCGGCGGCATGGGCTTCGACCCGATGGACATCTTCGAGCAGCTCTTCGGCGGGCTGGGCGGGCGCGGGGGTCGGCGTGGCCCAGCACGCGGCGACGACATCGAGGCCGAGGCGCGCATCACCCTGCTCCAGGCCCGCGCGGGCGAGGAGATCGAGGTCGAGGTGGACCGCCTGACCACCTGCGAGCACTGCCACGGCAGCCGCACCGAGCCGGGGGGCAAACCGCCCGTGACCTGCTCGACCTGCGGCGGCGTGGGCGCGGTGCGCGCGCAGGCCCGCACCATCTTCGGGGTGGTGGAAACGCAGCAGCCCTGCCCCACCTGCCGCGGCGAGGGCCAGATCATTCAGGACCCCTGCACGGTCTGTCATGGCCGGGGGCGCACCTTGAAGGCCGAGAAGGTGGGGGTCAAGCTCCCGCGCGGCATCGACGAGGGCTACCGCATCCGCGTGGCGGGCATGGGCAACGAGGGGCCGGGCGGCAACGGCGACCTCTATGTGCATATCGAGATGGAACCCCACCCCGAGCTGCGCCGCGAGCAGGAACACCTGATCTACACCGCCCGCCTCGGCTTTGCCCAGGCCGCCCTGGGTGCCCAGGTCACGGTGCCCACCCTCGACGGGCCTCAGACGGTGGAGGTCAAGGCGGGCACGCAGCACGGCGACCTGCACCGCCTGCGCGGCCAGGGCCTGCCCCGCCTCCAGGGGGCCGGAACGGGCGACCTGATCGTCGAGTACGAGATCAATGTGCCCAGGCCCTCGCAGCTCACGCCCGAGGCGCGCGAGGCCCTGCATGCCTACGCCCGCGCCGTGGGTGACGAGGTCCACGAACACCGCGAGGGCTTTTTCGACAAGGTGGGCAAGATCTTCCGGGGCGAGTAAAGAAGCGTCCGGGGAGTCGGTGGGGAGGGGGTGCGGGTGCCCCTTGCCCACCGGCCCCTTTCCGTGCTCGCGGTGCGGTCCTGCTCCGGGCTGGGCTGTCCCCGTCTGGGGAACGCGGCGCGGCTGTCCCGTGACAGTGGCTCGGGGGGGCGGGTATGCTGCTGTGCGGTCGCCTTCCCGCGACACTTCCCGTTCCCACCTGCCCGGAGGTATTCCACCTTGACCGTTTCCGAACGCCCCCTGCCCGAGCGTCTGGCCCTGTCCGAGCGGCTGGCGCAGAGCCGCCGTCAGCCCCTGCTGGTGTTTGCCGGCCAGAGCAACCGCCCGCTGGCGCAGGCCATCTGCGACAACCTGGGCATTCCGCTGGGCCGCAGCAAGACCGAGAAGTTCACGAACGACAACCTGATCGTGCATTACGAGCAGTCGCTGCGCGAGGGCGACGTGTTTATCGTGCAGTCGTTCAGCACCCCGGTCAGCGACGCGATCATGGAACTGCTGCTGATGATCGACGCGGCCAAGAGCGCCTCGGCGGGCCGCGTCACGGCGGTCATTCCGTACTTCTCCTACGCCCGCAGCGACAAAAAGGACAGCCCCCGCATCTCCATCGCCGGGCGGCTGGTGGCCGACATCCTCCAGGAGGCGGGCGCGGACCGCGTGCTGACCATGACGCTGCACGCGCCGCAGGTCCACGGCTTTTTCAAGGTGCCGGTCGATCACCTCTCCGCCGACCTCGTGCTGAGTGCACACTTCAAGCAGTGCGTGCCGGATGCCGACCGCGGCGTCGTGCTGGCCCCCGACGCGGGCAGCATCAAGCGCGCCAGCCAGATTGCCCGCCGCCTCGATTCCGGCCTCGCCATGATCGACAAGGAGCGCCTTTCCGACACCGAGGTCCGCCCCCGCGCCCTGATCGGTGACGTGGAGGGCAAGACCGTCTTTATCGTGGACGACGAGATCAGCACCGCCGGGAGCCTGGTCGAGACGGTGAACATCGCCCGCAGCATGGGGGCCAGGGACGTGTATGTGGCCGTCACCCACGGCGTCTACACCGGCCCCGCCATCGAGCGCATCGCCGCGCTGGACGTGACCCAGGTCGCCAGCACCAACACCGTCTACGTGTCGCCGGAGAAGGTCGCCGCCTCCAACGGCAAGCTGGCCGTGCTGGACGTGGCACCGCTGTTTGCCAACGCCATCGCCAACATCCATACCGGCGAGAGCGTCAGCACGCTGTTCGAATAAGAGCGGGGGCAAGGCAGGAGGGGAAGGCCACCACTGGTCTTCCCCTCCTGCGCTTGTTTGCCCCGGCTCAAGTTATCCGTGGCCTGGTGCGGTTCCACGCCGTCAACCCCACCACCAGCGTCCCCGCCGCCAGCAGCGCGAGCAGCAGCCCCGATTGCCCGCTCACCAGGAACGTGAGCGGCACCAGGGCGGCCACCAGCAGCGGCGGCAGGTACGGGCGGCCCAGCGCCAGCACCCCGAACACCAGCCCGGCCAGCGCGCCCAGCGGCACGGCCAGGGCGGGTGGCAGGTACGCGGTCAGCACGCCGCCCAGTGCGAAGCCCACCGCAAGGCCCAGCACCGCGCTCGCCAGCCGCAGCGGCGGCAGGGGCAGGCGGCGCAGCAGCGCCCAGGCCAGGGCCAGCAGCGCGGCCAGCCCCAGCACGAGCGGCTGCACCAGCCCCACCTTGGCGAGCATCTCGCGCAGGCTGCCCTGGGCGAACACGACGGCCACGTTCTGCGCGGTAATCACGTCCTGAAGCCGCCAGCGCAGCGTCTGGGGGCCGCCGAAGGTCCCGCGAACCACGTCGGTGGGATACAGGCTGTAGCGCTCGAACTTGGCGGGGCGGTTGGCGGTCACGGTCAGGTCGAGGTTCCGCAGCGGCTCGCGCCGGTCGGACAGGCGGTAGCTCCAGCCGCGCGACCCCTGGTGGCGGTAGGTCACGTTCACGCGCACGGTCTGCCCGCCGGGCACCTCGCCCTCCCAGATGCTGCCCTCCCGCAGGTCGCTGGCGCGGTAGCTCCGGCCGTTCACGGTGAGGCGGAAGTCGCTCAGGGTGCCGCTTCCGTAGGGCAGCGGAAACACGAAGCGCAGCGTGGCCGCCTCCCGGCGCGGGTTGGTGAAGGTGTAGTCCGCCCCGAAAGTGGCGTTGTAGTAGCTGCCGCGCCCGCCAGCCGGGTCCACGAAGCGCAGGTCGGCGCGGGCGCGGGTGGTGTCCAGGCCCAGGGGTTCCTCGACTTGCAGGGTCACGTCGCGGGTGTAGATCAGATTGCGCCCCTGCCGCCGGAAGCCCTCGCGCAGGTCCTGCACCGTCAGGCCGGGGGGGTTCCCGAAGTACGGCAGCAGCGTCTCCCAGCCGCCGTTCAGGTCCAGCCGCGCGTACACGTCGGCGGGCAGCACCAGGCTGCGCGAGTAGGTGCGCGTGGACAGCACGCTGACGCGCGGGGCCGACTGCACCGTCTGTCCCCCGGCGGGGTCGGCGGCGTTGGCGTAGCGGGCATTGAGCTGCGCGCCCAGCCGGGCATCCACCGCGCGGCGCGTGACCGTGGTGGCGAGTGCGCCCGCCGCCACCGCCAGCGCCACCAGTGCCCAGCGCCCCAGCCACGGCAGCCGGGCACTGGCCCAGCTCAGCCCCGCCCGGAACCGTTCGCGGTCCAGCAGGCCAATCAGCAGCAGCGCCAGCAGCAGAGCGCCCAGCGTGACCGCCAGCGGCACGGCCAGCCCCGCCAGCCAGGAAAGAGCGTCATACAGGGCGTTGAGCGCGGTCTGAACCATAGGAAACCTCCGGTGAGGGCAGGGGAGCTGTTGTCAGAGATGTACTTCTCTGAGTATGTACCTCAAAGAGAGGGCGGAACTCATCCGACTTTTGGAGGAGGGTGCACGGGAGCTACAAAACTCAAATCGGTTGATTTTTTAAAGCGTTTGGCTCAAACTGGGGTCATGACCCAGACCTCCCGTCCCCTTCCCGCGACCACACGGGTCGGCCCCGTGACCCTGCTGGCGCGCGACCTGCCCCGGCTAAGCGATTTTTATGCTGGCCTGCTGGGACTGACGCCGCTGGAACAGACGGCAGAAGCAGTGACGCTGGGGGCGCACGGGATGCCCCTGCTGCGGCTGGTGGCGGCCTCCGCCCTCCCCGCGCCTGCGGGCACCCGCCCCGGCCTGTATCACACGGCCTTCCTGCTGCCGACCCGCGCCGACCTGGGGCGCTGGCTGGCGCACGCGGCCGGGCTGGGCCTGCGCCTGGGCACCGGCGACCACCTCGTCAGCGAGGCCATTTATCTGAACGACCCCGAGGGCAACGGCATCGAGGTCTACCGCGACCGGCCCCGCGACGAATGGACCTGGGAAAACGGCCAGGTCCGCATGGACACCCTGCCGGTGGATGTGCAGAGCGTGCTGGCCGCCGCAGAGGGCACCCCCTTCGAGGGCGCGCCCGCAGGCACCCGCGTCGGTCACGTTCACCTCAAGGTCGGGAACGCGGCCGAGGCGGCCCGCTTCTACGGTGACGCGCTGGGGCTGGACGTGGTGTCGCACTTTCCGGGCGCGGCCTTCCTGTCGTGGGGCGGCTATCACCACCACCTGGGCCTGAACGAGTGGCATTCGCGCGGGCAGGGGAAGCCTGCGGCCCCCGCGGCGGGCCTGGAGGGCATCGAGTTCACCGCGCCCGACCTCGCGCCGCTCCGCTCACACCTCGCCGCCCGCGGGCTGCATGTGCAGGACAGCGGCGACACGCTGAGCTTCGAGGACCCCTGGGGCAACCGGGTGACGGTGCGGGCGGCACGGGCTTGACCCAGGTTCTGCCGTTCCCGCGCCGCGGCCCGCTAGACTCCCCCCATGAGTGAGCAGGTCGGGGTCGAGCGCGTGCGGGTCGGCGCGGAGGCGGAACTGCCGGAGGGCAGCCAGACGGAAGTGACGGTGGACGGCGTGAGCGTGGTCGTGGTGCGCTCCGAGGGCCAGTTCTACGCCCTGCGCAACAACTGCACCCACAAGGACTTCCCGCTGCTGGGCGGCGAGGTGAGCATGGGCCGCATCACCTGCGCCAAGCACGGCGCGAAGTTCGAACTCGCCACCGGCAAGGCCAAGACACTGCCCGCCGTGAAACCGGTGAAGATTTACCGCACGCTGGTGGAGGGCGGCGAGGTCTACGTGCTGCCCCTGTAGGGCGGGCACTGGAGGGCTGGCCTTCTGGCCGATGTGACGCCGTGCCCGACGTGAAAGGCTGATGCCCATGCGTGTCCTGAACGTGCCTGTTCCCCCCGGCCTGCCCGACGCCTGGGCGGGATGGCTGGCCCCGGCCCGGCAGCCGTTCTTCCTGACCGGGGAGGAGGCGCAGGCGCTGGGCCTGCGGGCCGTCCTGCGCTCCGGCGTGACGTTCACCCCGGAACAGCGCGACACCTACGCCCTCTGGAACCTGCGCCCGGAGGCCGACCGGGTGGTCTGGCTGGGCCAGGAAGACTGGCGGGCGCTGCCTCCCGCCTCTCGCCGGGCGCTGCTGCGGGCACAGGTGCGGCATGGCCGGGCTGCTGTGCCCCGCACGCGCGATTTCGCGGACCTGCTGCCCCACCTGACGGGCGCACGGTTCGTGTGGTGGCCCTCCCTCGTCTCGCCCGCAGTGCTGGCGCGGGTGCTGTCGACGGGTCGCCCGGCGTGCCAGAGCCAGAGCGTCCCGGCCGAGGTGTGGGCAGATGCGGCCTCCCTGTTGCCCCAGGCCCAGGAACTGGCGGGCACCTGGCCGCGCGCGAGCGGCCCGAACTGCTTCGGCACGGTGATGGGCGCGGCGGGTGTGGCGGGTGCCGCCGAGGAGTGGATGCAGCGCGAGCCGTTCGAGGCGTTTCTGGCGGCGCGCACTCGCCCCGGCGGCCAGGACGACCAGCCCGGCACCCTGCTCGTCTGGCGTGACGTGGCGGGAGCGGTACAGCACGCGGCTGTCACCCTGGGAGGCGGCTGGGCACTGCACAAGCCCTCGCAGTCGTGGATGACGCCGCGGGTGGCGCTGCCGGTGGACGACCTGATTCGCTCCTGCCGCACGCGCGGCTGGCGGCTCTACCGGTCCAGACTGCGGGTGTAGGGACGCTACCGGCCCCTGCGCGTCAGCCGCCACAGCGTTACACCGTTGGACACCAGCAGCAGCGCGCACAGGATGGCAAAGGGCACGTTCTCCTTCTGAATGAAGCGGATGGTCAGGATGCCCCACCCGCACATCAGCGCCACCACCAGCCAGACGCGCCATGCGGGGGCGTTCACGGAGTCCTCCGGGTGTTCATGGGGTCAGGGTAGCGGGTTTGGGGAGGCGGGGCGTCCCGGTGGGGTGAGTGGAAAAAGAGGGGCGGAAGCTGAAGCAGGAGCTTTTGCTCCCACTGACCACTTCCTACTTCCCACTCACCGCTTTAACCGCCGCCTCCGCGTTCAGCACCCCCCGCCCACAGCTCCTGCGCGGGTCGGGGTCGCAGCGGCCCCCCGGAAAGGGCGTCGCCGTGCGGGTGAGGAGGTCACGGACCTGGGCGGGCGTGAGGGTGGGTTTCAGGCCGAACAGCAGGCTCGCCACGCCTGCCGCGTGGGGGGCGGCGAAGCTGGTGCCGTTGGGGGTGCGTTCGCCGCCGGGGCCGCTGACGCTGCTCGCCACGATGCCGTGACCGGGTTCACCGCCGGGGGCGGCCAGCGCCACCGCAACGCCCCAGTTGGCATAACCCGGCCGCCTGCCGTCGGCGGTCACGCTGGTCACGGTGAGCACGTTGCGGCACCCGGCGGGCGAGTAGCCTCCCGCGTCCGTGCCGTCGTTTGCGGCCCCCGCCACCACCAGCGCCCCGCGGGTCGTCACCGCGTCCACCGCCGCCTGAATGCGGGCGTCGCAGCCGGTCAGGGGGATGAAGTCGGCGTACAGGCTGAGGTTCAGCACGCGGGCGGGGTTGGGGTTCACGGGCGCGCCCGGCACGCTCAGGCCCGCCGCCCAGCGCAGGCCGTCGGCCAGGTCCTGCGGGGCAATCATGCCGTCCACGCCCGCCACCCGCACCTGCACCACGCGCGCCTGGGGGTTGATGCCCGCCATGCCGCGCCCGTCGTGCGCCGCGCCTATCAGGTTGGCGATGACCTCCGCGTGGTAGGCGAACTGACCCACTCCACTCGCGTCCCGGTCGCGTCCGTCGCCGTCCCCGGCCCGCGCGGGGTCCGAGACGAAGTCGTACCCGTTCACCACGCGCCCCGCCAGCTCCGGCGAGTTCACGAAACCGGTGTCCAGCACGGCGACCGTGACCCCGGTGCCCCGCCCGCCCGCCGCCACCTGCGCCCAGGCCCCCGGCATCCCGATGGCCTGAAGGTCCCACTGCCGCGCAAAGAGGGGGTCGCTGGGCTGGCTGCTCAGCGGGGCAGGGCGCGAGGCCGGAAGGGGGGTGGTGGACCGGGTCGGGGTGGTGGGGGTCGGTGTGGGCACCGTCACGGGAGACAGCGGCAGCAGCGGCAGCAGCGGCAGCAGCGGGAGCAGCGGCGGCGCGGGCAGTGTGCGGCCCGGTTCCGGGGTCAGTTCGGGCAGGGGAGCTGTGGCCGGGCCGGGGAGGGGCAAGCCAGGTGAGGCGGCCAGGGCGGCAGTGCCCGCCAGCGCGGCGGTGAGCAGAACGGACGGCAGGACCTTCATCCGCCCAGTCTCGCGTGCCTGGCTGACGGGGGGCTGAGTGAACGCTGGCGGAAGGGTGGGGGAGGGGCCAGACCCTTACCCTGGAGCATGACTCTTTCTCGGCGGCAAACCGTCCTTCTCACGGGGGCGTCCAGCGGCATCGGGCGGGCCACCGCGCACGAACTCGCCGCCCGGGGCTACCGGCTGGTGCTGGCGGCGCGGCGGGAGGAGGAACTCGCGGCCCTGGCGCGCGAACTCGACCCCAGCGGCTCGCGGGTGGTCGCGGTGCCCACCGACGTGACGGACGACACCTCGCGCCGCGCCCTGGTGGCGGCCACGCAGGAACACTTCGGCCAGGTGGACGTGCTGATCAACAACGCCGGCGTGACCGTCGAGCGCGGCTGGTGGTGGGACGATCCCGACCCGCTGCGGGTGCTGCGCGTGAACCTCGAAGCGCCCATCGAACTCACGCGGCTGGTCCTGCCGGGGATGCGGGCGCGGGGGGCGGGCCACATCGTCAACATCGGCTCGGTGGCGGGGCGGGTGCCCTTCAACGGGATGTACTCGGCCAGCAAGTTCGGGCTGCGCGGCTTCTCGCAGGCGCTGCGGCGGGAACTGCTGGGGACCGGGGTGCAGGTCAGCCTCGTCTCACCGGGGTTCGTTCGCAGCGAGATGACGCGGGCGGCCCGCCTCCCCATGCCCGGCCCCGAGGTGATTGCCCGCGCCGTGGCCGGCGTGCTGGAACGTCCCCGCCGCGAGGTGGTCGCCCCGCGTGCCTACGCGCTGCCCATCCTCCTGGACGCCGCGCTGCCCGGCCTGGTGGACCGCGTGGCGCCGCTGGTCTTCCGCCGCCGGTATGCCCATGAGCGGGGGAAGTGATACCAAATGGCGTTGATTCCCTGGAACCGAAGCAATCCCGTATGTCGCCGGGGCCGCCATCTCTCAGCGTTCCCTTCAGGCGTGGGTGCTGCGCCCACCGCCGCGAGTCCGTAGACTGACCGCCAGATGAGCGCCTTCAAGACCGCTTTCAAGGCGATTCAGCCCGCGCTGGAACGGGGGCTGCTGGCCGTGGACCATGCCGTCAGCGGCTACGTGCAGCCCCGGCGGGCGCGCGGCAAGCTGATCTTGCAGCCCTACGTGGGCTGGGGCACCCCGCAGGCGGTGGAACTGTCCGGGCGGGTGCTGCTGCCCCGCGCGCTGGCCCCGGCCCGCAAAAAGGACACGCGCTGGCGCAACTTCCGCAGCATCCTGCGCCGCCTGCTCTCGCGCGAGGTGGGGGGCGTCCGGGTGGTGGGGAGGCTGGGGGACCTCAGTGCCAGCGCCGTGAGCGACGGCGACGGCTACTTCACCCTGACCTTTGCCCCCACCGAGCCGCTGGCGGGCGGCTGGCACGAGGTGAGCCTGAGCATCGAGGGCCGCCCCGGCACCACCCGCGCCCGCGTACAGGTGGTCGCGGAGGCCCGCTTTGGCATCATCAGCGACCTCGACGACACCGTGATTCAGTCGGACGTGACCAGCCTGCCGCGGATGCTCGTGACCAGCCTCACCGGCAACGCCCGCACGCGCCTGCCCTTTCCCGGTGTGGGGGCGCTGTACCGCGCGCTCACCCGCGACGGCGAGGCCCGCAATCCGATTTTCTACGTCTCCAGCAGCCCCTGGAACTTCTTCGACCTGCTGTGGCAGTTTCTGGAATATCGCCGCATTCCGCTGGGGCCACTCTTCCTCCGCAACTGGGGCGTGGACCTGCTGGGCGGGCACGGGGGCTACAAACACGGGGTCATCGAGCGCATCTTCGCCCGCTTTCCGGGCCTGAACTTCGTGCTGGTGGGCGACAGCGGCGAGAAGGACCCCGAAATCTACGCCGAGGTCGTGCGCCGTCATCCGGGCCGCGTGCTGGCCGTCTACATCCGCGACGTGACTGGAGGCAGCCGCGACGAGGGTGTGCTGAAGCTGCGGGGGGAGGTCCGCAAGGCGGGCGTGGACCTCGTGCTGGCCGCCGACAGCCTGAACGCCGCCAGCCACGCGATGGCGATGGGCCTGATGACGCCGGGCGAGTTGCGCAGCGTGCTGACGAGCGTGGCGCGGACGTACGAGACGTGAGCTTTCAGCCGTCAGCCAGAAGCTGTCAGCTCAGGATGGACGCGGCTTAGAGCATTTGACGTAAAAAGAATCCCTCTCCCCTTGCTTCGCAAGGCCCTCTCTGCTCCGCAGCTCTACGAGTCCCGCAAGGGGAGAGGGTCAAAAAACGCTGCTATCTTTACGACAAGAAGAGCGCATGTAGGAGGGCCTTTCTCTCCCTCTCCCCTTGCGGGAGAGGGTTGGGGAGAGGGGTGGCAGCCAATAGGCTGCTCTCAAAACGCCACCTGACCCTGGGATTTATCCCTCCCCGTTGGCCCCCACAAGCAGAGCAGGCCAGAGGTTTCCCCCTGCCCCGCCCGGCTGAGTGGCTGCTTCTCCTGGTTAGCCCGGCTGTCCGTTGCTCCCCCGGCGGCCCCGGCGGCGGCGGCGGCGTTTGGCGTCCGCGTCGTTGCTGGCCTGACCCGCGTCGGGCTGAGTGGGGGCCTGTGTGGCCTGGACGCGGGGCGGGCGGCCTCCACCCTGCGTTCCGCCCGAACGGCCGTTCAGGTCACGCACGGCTCCGCGGTCGTTCGCGCCGCGCGAGAAGCCCTGGCCGCGGCCCCCGCGGTCGCTGCGCTCGTACCCGCGCCCGCCGCGGCCCTGGCCCTGACCGTCCTCGGGCGGCATGTGGTCCACGGTCCAGTCCCCGAAGTACATGCGCTGCACCGTGATGTTCACCGGGCGCAGATGTTCGTTGCGGGGCCGCTCCAACGTGATGACCCGCCGCTTGAAGCCGCCGCCCTGGCGCATCGGGGCGGGGGCGCGCCCGCCCTGGCCGCCCTCGCGCTGGGGCTGGCCGCGTCCGCCGCGGGCCTGGCCGGCCTGCCGGGGGGGGCTGCTCTGCACCGCCGGTTGCGGGTCATCCAGCGTGAACTTGCGGGGCGCGGTGGTGCTGATGCTCTGAAGCTTCTCGCGCTTTTCCGCCTCGCGGTCCTCGCGGCGGCGGGCGCGGGGCCGCACGGTGCTGTCGTTGCCGTCCATGTCGTTCTCCTGCGTGAAGTCAATCTGGCGGGCCAGGGGGTTGACCTGGCTGATGGTGACGTTGAGGGCATCGCCCAGCCGGAAGGTGCGCCCATTCGAGCGGCCCCGCAGCATCTGCGCGTCCTCCAGGTAGATGTAGTAGTCGTCGTCGAGGTTGCTGATGTGCAGCTTGCCCTCCACGCCGTTGTCCAGCGCCACGAAGAGGCCGCTCGACACCACGCCCGACACGTTGCCGGGGAAGCTCTCGCCCAGATGCTCCTGCGCCCACTTGGCCTGGTAGTACTTGGTCAGGTCGCGCTCGGCCTCGGCAGCCTTGCGCTCGCGGTCGGAGGTGTGGTCGCCCATCGCGGGCAGCTCGGCGCGCAGCTCGTGCACGGCGCGGCTGTTCGCCCGCAGGTCGCCCGACAGCACGCCCCTCAGCACCCGGTGAACGAACAGGTCCGGGTAGCGGCGAATGGGCGAGGTGAAGTGCAGGTACTCGGCAAAGGCGAGGCCGAAGTGCCCCAGGTTCTCGCCCGCGTACTTGGCCTGCTGCATGCTTCTCAGCAGCAGCGTGTTCACCACGCTCTCGCGCGGCGTGCCCCGCACGGCCTTGAGCACCGCCTGATAGGCCTGCGGCGTCGGCTCGCCGCCGGGGAACGAGAGGCCCAGCCGCCCGATGGCGTTGCTGGTTTCCTGGAACCTCTGGAGGGTGGGTTCCTCGTGGATGCGGAAGAGGGTGGGAATCTCGCGCTCGATCAGGTAGTGCGCGACCACCTTGTTGGCGAGCAGCATCAGATCCTCGATCATGCCGCGCGCCGTTTCCTCGCGGATGGGGATCAGTTCCATCCGACCGTCCGGCCCCACGTCCACCTTGACCTCGCGCAGCTTGAAGTCCAGCGATCCCTCGCGCAGCCTCTTCTGGCGCAGCTTGGTCGTGATCTTCAGCAGCAGGTGCAGGTCGCCCTCAAGGTGCCGGGCATGGTCGGGCAGCGTGGAGGTCGCCTCCGAGTAGGCCTGCACCTCGTCGTAGGTCAGCCGCGCCTTGCTCTGGATGACGCTGGGCGCGAGCTGCACGTTCAGGATGTCGCCCTCGGCGGAGAGTTCGATCATGGCCGTCATGGTGAGGCGGTCCTCGTAGGGCACCAGGCTGCACACGCCGTTGCTGAGGTGCTCGGGCAGCATGGGCAGCACGCGGCCCGGCAGGTAGACGCTGGTGGCGCGCGCATACGCCTCGTCGTCCAGCGGCGTGTCTTCCTGCACGTAGTGGCTCACGTCCGCGATGTGCACACCCACCACGAAGGTGCCTTCCGGCGTGGGCTGGATGTGAATGGCGTCGTCGAAGTCCTTGGCGTCGCGCCCGTCCACCGTGAAGATGTTGAACTCGCGCAGGTCGAGGCGGCCCACCAGGGCTTCTTCGGGAATCCGGGTGGGGATGGCGTTGGCCTGCTCCAGCACGTCCGCCGGGAAGGCGCCGCGCAGGCCGTACTTCACGATGACGGCCTCCGTCTCGGTTTCCGGGTCGTCCTGCTCTCCCAGCACGCGCGTGACCTGGCCGAAGACCTCGTCCTCGCCGGTCTGCTCGGGCCAGTACAGCTCGGCCACGACCCTCGCGCCGCCCTCCAGCCCCTCCAGCCCCTCGGGCAGCAGTAGGATGCGGTGCCGGGCGCGGGGATCGTCGGGCTTGAGGATGGGGTGGCCCTTGCTGAACTCCAGGCTGCCCACCAGTTGCCTGTAGGCGCGCTGCACGATGCGGGCCACCGAGGCGCGCGGGCTGCCGTCGCCGCGCTGGCCCCGGCGGGGTCCACCGCCGCGTCCGCTGTCGCCGCGGCCTTCCATGCGCACCAGCACGGTGTCGCCGTTCCAGGCTTCCAGCGTGTCCTCCGGCGCGACGTAGAAGTCCTCGCCGCCCGAGTCCGGAACCACGAAGCCGAAACCCGCGGGGGAGGCCTGGAAGCGCCCGCGCACCAGGCTCATCGCCTCGGGCAGGCCATAGGTGCGCCGCCGGGTACGAATCACCTCGCCCGTGCGGGTCAGCTCGTCCAGCAGCGCCTCCAGATCGCGCCAGTTCCCCAGGCGGTCGAGCATCTGGCGGGTAAAGGTGCGTTCCAGGTCGCGCACGTGAATCGGGCGGCCCAGCTTGCGAAGCTGCGCGATCACCAGGTCGCGGGCCGGGTCCTGCCCATCGGGCTGGTCCGGCTCGGCCTCTTCCCCCGCCACCTCTTCCTGGGCCACTGCGGCGGGCAGGCTTTCTGCCTCGGGGGCCGCCCTGGTCTCGCGCCGGGTCTGACGGCCGCGGCGGCTGGTCTGAACGGGGCTGGCCCGCACGGGCAGATCCAGCTCCTCCGGCAGCAGCGTGTCCACCACGGGAGCGGGCGTGTCTGCCTGGGCGTTTCCGGGGACGGTCAGCACCGCCTCGGCCTGCGGCCCCTGGGGCTGTTCCTCCACCTCCACCGGCTCCACGCCGCCGAGGACGGTATCCAGGGGCACTTCCTCATCCAGGGTCACGGCCTCCTGCTCGGATCCCGCGGGGAGCGGGGTAGGTTCAGGCAGAGCGGTCTTGGGCGGGCGGCCACGGCGCTTCTTGGGCACTTCCAGCAGCACGGGGTCGGTCGGCTCCGGGGCGGGGGGCAGCACTTCGGGGATGGCTTCCGCCTCAGCCGCCGCCCTGGGTTTCCGCCCGCGCCGGGGCCTGGCGGGCGCTTCCGCCTCTGCCGCCACGGGTTCCGGGTCGGGCTGGACGGGTTCGGGCTGCGGCTGCTCTGTCGTCTGCGTCTTGCGCCCACGGCGGGCGGGACGGGCAGACACTTCAGACCCTTCTGCCAGGGGTGCAGGTTCAGTGGAGGCTGCCTCCTGGACGGGCTGGGCCTCCTGGGGCTGGGCGGCCCCCTTCGGCGGGCGGCCCCGGCGGGGTCTGGGGGTGGGTTCAGGGTTGTTTTCGGGGGTAGGGTCCGCCCCGGCGGTGTCCGTCACGGGGGGTGGTTCGGCAGCGGCCCGGGTCTTGCGCGTGCCGCGCTTGGGGGCGACGGGCGTCACGGCCTCCTGTGCGGGGGCCAGGGCTGCCGGGGTGTCTGTGGGTTCGGCGGGAGCGGCGGTCGGCGCGGCATTCTTCGGCCTGCGCCCGGCCCGGCTCCCGGTCTTCGGTTGTTCTTCGGCGGGGGCGTGGTCCGGCTGCTCGCCTGAGGCCACGCGCTCCTTTTTCGCTCTCGGCATTCCTCACCTGTCAGGACGCCCGTGGGTGTGCTCATTGGGATGCGGCGGGCCACCTGGTCTCATGCGCCGGTGAATGGGAAGGCACTGGCGTGGTGGTGGCCCCTGGCGTGCATCTCACCCACGGGGGAGGGGGGTCGCTTGTCTCGGGCTGCCCCCGAGCCGCCTGATGACGGCGCGGGGACGCTGTCCTGTTGCCCGGCAGCGAGGCCAGTCTATCACGTGTTCCCAGCTCACGTTTCTGCATGAAGTCGCGTTTAGCCGCCGGGGGTGTTCCGCCCGCCGGGGTCCGCCGTACCTGTCAGCACGGTGCCCGTCAGCGGCGCGTGGTCGCTCAGCCGGGCGGCGCGGTCCACCCACAGCTCCCGCACCGGCACGCCCGCCGCCAGCAGGTAGTCGATGCGCCAGCCCACGTCGTTGGCGTAGGCGTTCCCGCGGTTGCTCCACCAGGTGTACTCGCTGCGCTCCCCCAGGTGCGCCCGGTGCGTGTCGATCAGGCCGGAGGCGAGGTGGGCGGTCATCCACTCGCGCTCGTGGGGCAGGAAGCCGCTGTTCTTCCGGTTGCCCCGCCAGTTCTTCAGGTCCAGTTCGCCGTGCGCCACGTTGTAGTCGCCGCCGATGACGAGGGGCAGGCCCTCCGCCAGCATGGCCTGGGTCCAGGCGTGGTAGTCGGCCAGCACGCGGTCCTTGAAGCCCTGCCGCTCCGGGCCACTGCTGCCGCTGGGGAGGTACACGCTGGCAAAGCGCACGCCCCCCACCACCGCGCTCAGCACCCGGCCTTCACCGTCCATCTCGGGGTGCGCCATCCCCACCCGCACGTCCGCGAGGGGCCAGCGGCTCAGCACCGCCACGCCGCTGTAGCCGGCCTTCTGCGCCGGGAACCAGGCCCCCGCGTAGCCCAGCTCCCCCAGCGCCTCCGGCATCGGGTCGGCGCGAACCTCCTGAAGCAGCAGCACGTCGGGCTGCTCCCGGCCCACCCAGCCCGTCAGGCCCCTGCGCAACGCACTGCGCAGGCCGTTCACGTTGAGAGTCGTGACCTTGAGGGCAGTGGGCGAGGCGGGCGGCATCGGCGGGAGCATAGCGCGCGGGGGGCCGCTCAAGGAACGTTCAGCCCAGTCGTGTGTGGGGCAAGGCCCTCTTCCGTTAGGCTGGACAGACCATGGCCGAGATCAAGTTCCGCAACGAGAAAGACGGCACGGAGTTCGAGATGACCCACCCCAAAGCCGCGCGTGTCCTCACGGATGTGGCTGCCTGGGCCGACGGGAACGGCTTTGAACATGTCACCTTCTGGCGCGATCCCGACGACGCGCACAAGCTCTGGGTGCAGCTCGGGGACGACCGCCTGAACTACTGGATTCACGACAGCACCTTCACCGAGGGCAAGCACGAGACGGTCGAGATGCAGCTCGACTACGCGCGGGGGGCGCAGCGGCGCAGCGCAGCGGGGTACGACAAGTTTGACAAGTAGCGGCAGGCAGGCAGAAGGCACAAGGCAGCGGGCAGAAGGCTTTACACCGGCCCTCTGCTCTCTTTTTTGCTGACCTCGACCCTGAGGTGCAGCGTGTCTTCCAGCGGGAACCCGCTTCCCTGGGCGCTCAGGCCGTAGCTCTCAGCGAGACGCCGGGCCGCGTTTACGGTGACCACCACAGGCAGGTGGAGATGGCAGACGGCGGAGGCAGTCTCTGTCGTCTGCCCCGGTTCTGCCTGTCCCGGATTTGCCTGCCCCAGTGCCTGCCAGGTGGCCCGCAAGTGGTCGGGACCGTGGGCCGCCACCACCAGCAGCCCACCGGGTCGCAGCACCCGCCGCGCTTCCGCCAGGGCCGCTGCCGGATCCGGCAGGTGGGCCAGGACCCGCACCAGCAGCACGGCACCAAATGAGGCGGCGGGGAAGGGGAGGGCCTGGGCCGTGCCCCGCGCAACCCCCGCCCCCGGTGCCGGGTCCACACCGACGCAGCTTCCCCGGTGCCCGCGCTCACGCAGGAGCCTCAGCAGTCGCCCGTCGCCTGCGCCCACATCCAGCACGTCGGTGTGGGCGGGCAACTTCAGGGCGTCCAGCAGCGGTTCATGCGGCCAGGCGACTCGGTCCAGGCGCGAGAGCAGGGCGTCGCGGTGGTGCAGGGCCATGACGGGCAGCGTACCGTCTGGCCGGAACGGCCTGCCGACCTCTAGCCCGCTTACCCTCTCCTGAACAAGTGTCTATGGAATGTTCACATGGCGACAAGTATTACGTTTCGGGCAGGGCGTGCGGGACAGAGTTGGCCTGTGTCCGCTCCGGGGACGCGGGTACAGGATTCAGGTGCCGCGCCCCACGTTCCAGGCCCTCTTTTTAGAAAGCAGGTCTTTCATGAAACTCTCCAACATCATGTACATCCTCGGCTTCGCGTCCATTGCCATGTCGGCGGCCAGCTTCACGTCCGGCAAGACTGACGACGGCCACAGCGGTGAGGAAAAGCAGCGCAGCGGCCTCTTCGTCGGCTTCTGGCCGCCCACGTTCTTCATCCTCGGCAAGATCATCGAGGACCGCGAGAACAAGGGCAAGAACATCCTGACCGGCGAATAAACAAAAACAGGCGGAGGGGACGTGGTTTGAGTGCCACGTCCCCTCCGCCTCTATGTATGTCTGGCCGTCACATCTCCATGCGCGTCTTCAGGAAGTTGGTCAGCACGGCTCCCCGCTTGTAAAACGGGTTGTCCATGATCTTGATGTAGAGCGGAATGGTCGTTTTCGGCCCCTGGATGACCGTTTCTTCCAGTGCACGCTTCATGCGGCTGATGGCCTCGCCGCGCGTGTCGTGGTGCACGATCAGCTTGCCGATGAGGCTGTCGTAGTTCGGCGGAATCACGTAGCCGCTGTAGGCGTGCGAATCCACCCGGACGCCGGGGCCACCCGCGAAATGCACGTCGTCGATCTTGCCGGCCGCCGGGCGGAAGTCCTTGTCGGGGTCTTCCGCGTTGATGCGGCACTCGATGGCGTGGCCATGCAGCTCGATGTCCTCCTGCTGGAGGGCCAGGCCCTCGCCCGCCGCGATCTGGAGTTGCAGCCGCACGAAGTCCAGCCCCGAGATCATCTCGCTGACGCAGTGCTCGACCTGGATGCGGGTGTTCATCTCCATGAAGTAGTAGTTGCCGTCACGGTCCACGATGAATTCCAGCGTGCCCGCCCCGGCGTAGTTCACATGCTGCGCGAGGCGCACCCCGGCGTCCAGAATCTCCTGCCGCAGCGATTCGGGCAGGGTGGAGGGGGCCTCCTCGATCAGCTTCTGGTTGCGGCGCTGGATCGAGCAGTCGCGCTCCCCGATGTGGATCACGTGGCCCAGGCCGTCGCCCATCACCTGCACCTCGACGTGCCGGAACTCCTCCAGGAACTTCTCCATGATGATGGCCGGGTCCCCGAAGTACAGCCGCGCCTCCTCCTGCGCCTGCGCGAAGCCCTTGGCGAGTTCGTCCTGCGTGCGGATCACCTTCTGCCCGCGCCCGCCGCCGCCCGCCGACGCCTTGAGCAGCACCGGGTAGCCGATCTGCTTGGCTGCCAGCAGCGCCGCGTCCACGTCCTCCAGCACGCCGGTGCCGGGCACGGTGGGCACGTTGCTGGCCGCGGCGATCTCGCGCCCGCCCGCCTTGGACCCCAGCGCCCGCATGGATTCCGGCGTCGGCCCGATAAAGACGATGCCGTGCTCGCGGCACATCTCCGCGAAATCGGGGTTCTCGGCCATGAAGCCGTAACCGGGGTGAATGGCCTCCGCGCCCGTCATCAGCGCCGCCGAGAGGATGTTGGGGATGTTCAGGTAACTCGCGTTGGAGGCGGGCGGCCCCACGCACACCGACTCGTCGGCCAGCAGCACCGGCAGACTCTTTTCATCGGCCGTCGAGTACACCACCACCGTCTTCACGCCCATCTCGCGCGCAGTGCGAATCACGCGCAGGGCAATCTCGCCGCGGTTGGCGATCAGGATTTTCTTAAACACAGCTTTCAGCCCTCAGCTTTCAGCCTTCAGCTAACAGCCTGTCGCGGACGCTTCAGCTCTCGCTGCTGACCGCTGACCGCTGATAGCTGGCAGCTCACTCGATGATGAACAGCGTCTGCCCGTATTCCACCGGCTCCGCGTTCTTCACCAGAATCTCGCGGACCGTGCCACTGACCTCGGCCTCGATCTCGTTCATCAGCTTCATTGCCTCGATGATGCACAGCACCTGCCCGGTGCTGACCGTGTCGCCCACCTTCACGTAGGCAGGCGCGTCCGGGCTGCTCGCGGAGTAGAAGGTGCCCACGATAGGAGCCTTGACGGGCGTGCCTGTGCTGGCGCTTTTGGCCGGGGCAGCAGGTGCGGCCTCGGGAGAGGAAGCGGGCGCAGCGGGCGTCTCGGCCGCGGGCGCGGTAGGGGACGCCAGGGCCGGCGTGCTGGCGGCTGGCGGCTGGAAGCTGGGCGCAGGCATGGGCGCGGCAGCGGCGGGCGCACTGGGCGCGGCGGGGGCCGCAGCGGGGCCGCTCAGGGCCACCGGCCCGCGCTTGAGGTCCAGGGCAAAGCTGCCGGTCGTCAGGCTGAACTCGCGCACATCGGCATGGCTCAGGGCGTCGAGGATTTTCTTGAGATCGTCTGGGTTCATGGCCCCTCCTGTCTGAGCTGAACTCTTGCTTTCCATCATGACGCGGGCGGCGCGGGCCGGGCTGTTACCCGGAGCCGAACGCCCGTTAGGCTGGACCGAGTCTAACCGCAAAAGCGGACGCCGCCCCGTTTGCATGGGAGCGGCGTCCGGCGGGAAGCATACGCTTAGGCGCGGCTGAGGTACTGGCCGGTGCGGGTGTCGACCTTCACGTCGGTGCCCTGCTCGACAAAGAGGGGCACCTGCACGACCGCGCCCGTTTCCAGCGTGGCGGGCTTGGTGCCGCCGGAAACGGTGTCGCCGCGCACGCCGGGGTCGGTCTGCGTGATCTTGAGGATCACCTGGTTGGGCAGGGTGATGTTCAGCGCCTTGTCGCCGTACATCGCCACTTCCACGTCGGTGTTCTCCTTCATGAACTTGGCGGCGTCGCCCACCAGCGCGGGCGGCAGATGCACCTGGTCATAGGTGTCCAGGTCCATGAAGACGTAGTCCGCCCCGTCCTTGTAGAGGTACTGCATCTTCTTGCCCTCCACGTAGATGTCCTGGAGCTTTTCGCCGCTGTTGAAGGTCCGGTCCACGATGGAGCCGGTTTCCATGTTGCGGAACTTGGTGACCACCTTCGCGCCGCCGCGTCCCATCTTGAGGTGCGAGTACTCCAGGCACTCCCACAGACCGCCGTCCATCTCCACCTTCGTGCCGTTGCGCAGTTCAGTCACGCTGATCATGTCTTTTCTCCTTGTTCGGCCGGGGCACGTCGCGCCCGCCTGGGGGGGCAGGGAGGTGGCCGCGCGGCAACAGGCCAGATTCTAGCAGAGGGAATGCCGGGGCCGGAACCCACACCCCGCAGAAGTTTTGCTACACTGCCAGGGTTGCTTGGCCCCCGCCCCCGCCCCGCAGAGCCGTGCGGACCGCGGCGCGAGTGAGGCGGCCAAAGTGCCCCCCGGAGGAAACACGCACATGGAACTGAGAGCAACCCCCCGCAAGAGCCAGGAAAAGCTGGCCCCCGGCCTGATCGCCGCCGTCGCCTACAACAAGGAGCAGAACGTCTCCTTTGCCATCGAGCGCAAGGCCTTTGACCGCGCCTTCCGCCAGCAGGGCACGACCGGCCTCTTCGACATCACGATCGAGGGTGGCGAGACTTTCCCCGCGCTGGTCAAGACCGTGCAGATGGACAAGCGCCGCCGCGAGGCCATCCACGCCGACTTCTACATGGTGACCTACGGTGAACCCATCGAGGTCAGCGTGCCCGTCCACACCACCGGCAAGAGCCAGGGTGAGGTTATGGGCGGTCTGGTGGACGTAGTCATCCACAACCTCCAGGTGATCGCCCCCGGTCCGCGCCGCATCCCCCAGGAAATCACCGTGGACGTGACCCGTCTGGGCATAGGTGACCACGTGACCGCCGGGCAGATCAAGCTCCCCGAGGGCGTGAAGCTCGCCGCCGACGCGGACCTGGTCGTGCTGAGCGTGCTGCCGCCCCGCCTCACCGCCGAGGAACTGGAAGCCGAGACGCAGGCCGCGCAGGTCGCGGGCATGGTCGCCAGCGGCGAGATCTCCGAGGAAGCCGCCGAGGCCGTGCTGGAAGGTGGCGCGAGCATCGAGGAAGTCAAGGCCGACAGCGAAGGCAGCGAGGCCCAGCGCGAGACCGAAGAGGCCAGCCAGGAAGCCAACCAGGGCTGAGCCTGTTCAGAGAGTGGGGCCGGGATTCCCAGAGTGGGGTCCCGGTCCTTGCTTTTGGCTGATAGGCAGCGAGGAAGGGCGTCCCCCGGTGATGGGGAACGCCCTTCCTGCTGTTACGCCCGGTCCTACGCCCCCGGCGCAGGCGTGCCGACCGGAGGGCTGGCGGGCACGCTGACCACGGTTTCCCGCCTGGCCTGGCGGGCGGCGCGGCCCCGCTCGAACAGGTAGAAGGCGGCGGGCACGACGTAAAAGGTCATCAGGGCCGAGACGCTGATGCCGCCCACGATGACGATGGACAGGCTCTTGCCGAACTCGCTGCCGCTGCCCCGGTTGAGCAGCAGCGGCAGACTGATCACCAGCACGGTCAGGGTGGTCATGACGATGGGGCGGAAGCGCAGGCGGCTGGCCTCCAGCAGGGCTTCGCGCAGGGGCCGCTCCTGCATCTGATCGACCACGAATTCGAGGTAGATGATCGCGTTCTTGGCCGAGAGGCCAATCAGGAGCAGGAAGCCCAGGACGCCGAAGATGTCGAGCGTGCTGCCCGCCAGGAACATCATCCAGTAGGCCCCGGCGACCGCAAAGGGCACCGGCAGCAGCAGGTAGAGCGGATAGCGGAAGGAGTTGAACTGCGCGCCCATCACCAGGTACACCAGCAGCAGCGAGAGGGCAAAGGCCTGGAGGCCCAGCGACCCCACGCGGTTGCCCAGCGCAAAGGCGCTGTTGCGGTCGGCCCGGCCCACCGTCACGAGATTGTCGATCACGCCCGCGCGGGTCAGGGCCGCTGTGAGCTGCTCCTGAAGCTGCGTGCCGGTGAGCTGGCTGGCGGGGTCGGGTTCGATGGACAGGTCGAGGCTGTACAGCCGGTTGGTGCGCTGCACGCTGGTGGGGGTACTCGCCTGGACGATGCTGCCGAGCTGGCCGACCGTCACGCTGCTTTGCAGGCTGGGGCTGTAGATCGGCAGCGACAGCAGTGACTGATCGTCCCGCAGGTACTGCGGATCGAGTTCGACGCTGATGGGAGAGGTGACGCCGCCGATCTCGACGTTGCCGCCGCTGGAGCCGCTGCCGTAGGTGCCCAGTGCCTGCGCGACCGTGCCCGCCGTCAGGCCCGCCTGGGCCAGCAGGCCGGGATTGGGCACGAACTGGTTTTCCAGGGTGGTGTTGTCCAGGCTACTGCTGGCGCTCAGCACGTTCGGGTTCTGCTCCAGCACGTTTACGGCCGTCGCCGCACGCTGCTTGAGCAGGTCGTAGTTGCTGGCGACCAGCGTGAGGCTCTGGCTGTTGCCCTGGCCCCGGAAGCCGCCGCCGCTGAAGACATTAGCGCGCACGTCGGGAACGTCGCTGAACATGCCGCGCAGCGCCTGCTGGTAGGTGCCCGTCAGGGTAGCGGTGTCCTCCCGCTCCGTCTTGGGCTTCAGGGTGATGTTGAGGTTGGTGCCGTTCCCGGTCACGCTGGTCTGGACACTCTGCACCTCGGGTCGCCCCAGGAAATAGCCCTCCATCCGGCTGACGAGTTCGTTGCGCGTGTTCAGGGACAGGCCGCTGGGCAGGCGCAACCCAGCCCGCAGCGTGCCGGAGTCGGTGGCGGGCGTGAAGGTGAAGTTCATGCGCGGCACCACCAGCAGCACGGTCGCCACCAGGAACGCGGCGGCGATCAGCAGCACCCCGGCGCTGGCATGCAGGGCGCTGTCGAGGCTGCGGACGTAGGCCTCCCGCACCCCCACCAGCAGCCGGTCGGTCAGGCCATGCAGCGTCAGGGTGAGGGCCTCCAGCACGGCGAGCAGCACGCCCCAGAGATACCGGAGCACGCCCAGCGCCAGCGGGAGCAGCAGGGCAGTCAGCAGCAGCAGGCGGTTTTCGTTGCGCGTCCACAGCGCGGCCAGGAGGCCGGCGGCCAGCACCCAGAACCACCACGTCCGCACCGAGGTCAGGCCCCAGCGCATGGCCTGTGGCAGGCGGCCCACCGTGCGGGGCACGTCCCGCCAGCCCAGCGGCGCGGCGTCGGGCGTGTAGGCCATGCGGACCGTCAGGAACAGCAGCGCCTCCAGCCACGAGAGCAGCACGGCGGCGGCCAGCCCCAGCGCAAACTGCCGGACGTACTCGCCCACAATGCCACCCATGAAGCTGACCGGAATCAGCACCGCGAGCAGCGACAGCGAGGCGGCGGCGACTGCGCTGAACACCTCGGACGCACCGCGCAGCACGGACTGAATCCGGTCGAAGCCCAGCGCGCGGTAGCGCTCCACGTTCTCGGCCACCACGATGGAGTCGTCCACCACGATACCGATGGCGACGATCAGCGCCAGCAGCGACACCTGATTGAAGGTAAAGCCCATCAGCTGGTACAGGATCGGTGCGGCGGCCAGCGAGATCGGGATGGCCGCAATCACGGTGAGGGCCATGTTCAGCCGCCCCAGGAACAGCAGCGTGACCACCGCGACCACCAGCGCCGTGACCCATAGCTCGTGGGTGGTGGACTCGATGCTGGCGCGAATCGGCCCGGTCGTGTCGTTGCTGTAGGTGACTTGGTAGCCTGTGGGCAGCCGGGTCTGCGAGATCAGCGCCTTCACGCCGTCCACGACCGCGACCGCGTTGCTGCCCGAGGTCTGCTGGATGCTGACGAGCACCACCGGCAGGCCGTTGACGCGCGTCACACCGGTCGCGGTGCTGCTGTCCTTCACGTTCGCCACGTCCGCGACCCGCACGCCGCGGTCGGCGTCGAGAATCACGTTCGCAATGTCGTCCAGGCTGGTGAGCCGGGCGTTGGTGGTGTAGTTCAGGCTGTTGCCGTCCCGCGTGACCGTGCCGATGGAGGAACGCACGTTGCTGCCGCTGATGGCGTTTGCCACGCTCTGCGGCGTCAGGCCGTAGGCGCTGAGGCGGTTGGGGTCGAGCAGGACCTGGGTGCGCCGCTGCGAGCCGCCGCTGAGTTCCACGTCCGCCACGCCCTCCACGCGCTGGAGGGTGGGGACCAGTTGGTTCTCGACGTAGTCGTACACGTCGGCCTGGCTCGCGGTGCCGCCCGAGACGCCGAACTCCAGAATCGCCTGGGCATTGGGGTTGAAGGTGCGGACGCTCGGGTTCCCCGCGCCCTCCGGCAGTTGCCGCGTCGCGCCCGACACCAGCGAGGCCACCTGGTTCGCGGCGGCGTTCTGGTCGGTGCCGTCCTCCAGTTGCAGCGTCACGCGGCTGCTGCCGGTGTTGCTGGTGGAACTGATGCTGGTCACGTCAGGCACCTGCGCGACCGCGCTCTCGATCACCTGCGTGACCTCCTCGTCCACCGAGGCGGGGCTGGCCCCGGGGTAGGAGGTGCTGATGTTGACCACCGGGATGTTCGTGCTGGGCAGCAGGTCCACCCCCAGCGAGCGCATGGACACGAACCCGAACACCACCACGCCCACGAAAATGCCGATGGCGAGCACGTAGCGCGCGACCGAGAACCCCACGACCGGGTTCACGCCGCTGAACACCTTCTGACCGACCTGGCGAATCACGGCGTTCCTCCGGGAGGCGGGCCGCCCGCGCCGGGGCCGACCGCGCTGCCCCGCTGCCGGCTGCCGCTGGAAGTGGTCACGCTCGCCCCGTCCAGCAACCCGGTCGGCGGCTGGGTGATCACTTCGCTGCCCGCGTCGATGCCGCTCACCGCCGACTGCGTGCCCGCCTGCCCTAGCACGTTCACCTCGTGCTGCTGCGCCTTTCCGTTCTCGATGGTAAAGAGGTAGGTCTGGTCATTGTCCGCCTGAAGCGCCGTACTGGGCACCAGCACGCCCGACGCCACCTTCGCGGAATACACCACCGACCCGACCGTGCCCAGCGCCGGGGGGCTGGCCTCGGTGAAGCGCGCGATGATGGGCACGCTGCCGCCTGTGGGGGCCGCCGCATTCTGCGCCACCTTGAGGGGATACTTCTGCTGCCCCACCACGAACGTCAGCGCCGCGCCGACCGGCAGGGCACCGGCCTCAGTGGCGGGCACGTTCACGGCCACCTGCCGCTGGCTGCTGACCAGGGTAAAGGCGGGACTGTTCGCCGCGAGGTACTGCCCCTCGCTGACATTCAGGCCGGTGACCTGCCCGGCAAAGGGCGCGGTCACGCGGACCGCATCCGCCGCCGCCTGCGCCTGGTTCAGCGCAATCTGCGCGCGCTGCACGGCGAGGCGGGCCTCCGCCAGGCCCTCCGTCTGGGCGCGGGTGTTCTGGGCGAGGTTCGCCTGTGCGGTGGTCAGGGTGGTGCGGGCCGCCTGCACCTGGGCGTTCTGGTTGTTGAGTTCCGTCCGCGACGCCGCGCCGATGGTCGCGAGCTTCTCCAGGGCCGCGAGGCTCTGCTGCGCGTTCGCCAGCGTGGTCTGCGCCGCGCTGACCTGCTGCTGAAGCTGCGCGCGCTGGCTCTGCACGCTGTTCGTCTGGCTGCGAAGCTGCACCTGGGCCGTTTCCAGCGCGTTGCGCGCACTCTCCACGCTGGTGTTCAGGTCATTGTTGCTGAGCGCCAGAACGGTCTGCCCTGCGCTGACGCTGCCCCCCACGTCGGCGGCGATGCGGCTCACCGTGCCCGACGTGCGCGCCGAGACGGTGGTTTCCTGCGCCGCCGCCACCGTGCCGGTCAGGCGGCGCTCGGTGCGGAGGATACCCTGCTGAACCGCCGCGGCCTGGACCGGGGTGGTGACCCCGCTTCCGCCGCCCGTCTGTCCCTGCCCTCCCGCACTGCCGCGTCCGCTGCGCGTTCCTGCTCCGGCGGCACTGCCAGCGGCCCCGGTCCGGCTGCCGGCCGCCGACCCCGCGCCTGCACGGGCCGTCTGCCCGCCCGCGCCCTGGCCGCCCGCACTCTGCCCGGCGGCACTCTGGCCCCCGGTGCGGGTACTGCCTCCCTGCCCGCTGCTCCCCTGTCCTGCACCGCCTGGCGTCGCCCCTCCGCCGAAGCCGCTGCCGCCGAAGCCACCTCCAGCCGTGGCCGAGCTGCTCGCGTCGTCCTGCCCCAGCCGGTAGCCCACGTAGCCCACCCCGCCCAGCAGCAGCGGCACCAGCAGCCAGCCCCAGGGAAAGGTGCGGCGTTTGCTGTTCGGCGCAGGGGCAGGTGGGCTGTCCTGTTCTGAAACTGGCCTGGTCACCTGATCCATACGGTCATGGAACCACCGTTTCTCGAAGGAATATCGAAGGATGCCTGCCCGCCTCCGTGCCCCCTGTCCCGGCAAAGGCCCCGCTGCGCCGCGCTGCGGTGGCCTGGCCTGCCTTCGCAGAATCTTCACATTGCCAGGGGCGCGGTCCCTCCCCGCCGCTACCCTGGGTCATGTCCCCCGAACTGTTCCACCTGCCCCAGAATGGTTCCGTTCCCAACAACCCCCAGCCCGCCCGCCTCTTCCGCGCGGCTTTGAGGGGACAGATGCCCGCGCAGATAGAGGCCTACCTGGCGGAGCGCAGCTGGACCAACGCCTGGCGCAACGGGATTTACCCCTTCCACCACTACCACTCCACCGCCCACGAGGTACTGGTGGTCGCGCGGGGCCAGGCCCGTCTGACCCTGGGTGGCGAGGGCGGCCCGCAGGTGCAGGTGGGGGAGGGCGACGTGCTGCTCCTGCCTGCCGGAACGGGCCACCGGAACGACGGCAGCAGCGCCGACCTGCTCGTGGTCGGTGCCTACGCCGGGGGGAGGGAATGGGACCTGTGCCGCCCGGAGGAGACGGACGTGGCGGAGGCGCGGGCGCGAATTGCGCTAGTGCCGGGGTGGGAGGAGGAGCCGATGTAAGCCGCTTCTCAGGCTTCAGCACAAATCAGAATAAACTGTCTTTCTCGTATGCCACAAACTTCTTGGGTTAACTTTGCTATACCTGCGTTGAGTGTTCTTCTTAGTGCGATTATCGCATGGAACGTTTCTAAGCATCAGTCTAAGTTCAGGACTATTGAGTATATCAAAAGAGTAAAATACTTTTATTCTCAACAGAAGCCAATATTGCTGGAAACTGTGGAGCTTCTTGGAAACCTTGAAAAGAACTACGCAAAATTTATGCAAATCTTATCTATTCATGAGAGGGAAAAGATGGAGGAGGACAAGAGAAGCATGGAGACTGCTTTAAGCTTCTATACCGACTTCTCTTATCCTATTTTGCCAGAACTTAAATTCTTTTCAGCCCTACCAAATGATAGTAGATTTATTGAGATGGAAGATTTTGTAGCATTGGTATATCTTGAGGGAATATCTAAGGAGTGCAGTGATGCAATTAAAAGGATGGTTGATTCTCACTATAGACTCAGTAGTATAGCAATTAAACTTGTCGAGATGAAAAATTTAGAAGAATTTGACAGTGCAAATATATTTCCTGAACTTAACTTGGCTATGAGGGAGTTTTTAAGCAGAGTAAAATCTGCCCAACATATATCAAATGTGTATGCCAGCGAAATAGGTAATTTGTTGAGGCAGCAAGGTGGCCAGCCCCTTGCTCGAAGCTGACCGCTGAAAGCTCTCAACTTCCCTTACGCCGCTCCCATCTTCTCCGCAAGAGCACACAGCTCAGCCCCTTCCCCACCCTAGTCAATGCTTGCTAGAAGCTCCGCCCTCCCGCGCCAGCACCCGCTCGATACGCCGGTCGGGAATCAACCACATCAGGGCGACGGCGGTCAGCAGCAGCCCGGACACGATGACGCCCGGATATCCGAAAAAGGGCGCGGCAATTGCAACCAGGTACGCCGCGATGGACAGGTTGCCCTTCAAGTCACGGCCCGTCGCATCGGCCAGCAGGTGGTTGCTCACGTCGGCGCGGATGATGGCGCGGACCAGAATGGTATAGGCCACCGCGCACATCAGCGCCACGAAACCGTAACAGCTCATCGGCACGGCTGCGAAGTGGCTCTCGCCCGCCCAGCCGGTCACGAACGGAAACAGGGACAGCCAGAACAGCAGGTGCAGATTGGCCCACAGGATGCCCCCGCTGACGCGGTGGACCGTCAGCATCAGGTGGTGGTGGCTGTTCCAGTAGATCCCCACGTACAAGAAGCTGATGACGTAGCTCAGCAGCACGGGCCAGAGCCGGACCACCTCACGCCACTCATGGCCTTCCGGCGTCCTCAGCTCCAGCACCATGATTGTGATGATGATGGCGAGGACACCGTCCGAGAAGGCTTCCATACGGGACTTGTTCATGCTGGGTTTTACCACCAAGCCCCGACGCGGAGAAGCGGTCAGCCCTTCCCAGGACTGACCGCTGACGGCTGAAAGCTGACCGCTCCCCTTACGCCGCCCCCACCTTCTCCGCAATGATCCCCTCGATGTACGCCACGACGCTTTTCAGTGGCACGCGAGTCAGGACGTCTTCCAGGAAGGCCGTCACCAGCATCTTCTCGGCCAGCTCCTTGTGGATGCCGCGCGAACGCAGGAAGAAGAGGGCTTCCTGGTTGACCGGGCCGGTGGTCGAGCCGTGCGAGCAGCGCACGTCGTTGGCGTTGATCTCCAGCTGGGGCACCGAGTAGTTCTGCGCCTCGCTGGAGAGCATCAGCGTGCGGTGCTTCTGGTAGGCGTCGGTCTTCTGCGCGCCCAGGTCCACCTTGATCATGCCGCTGAACACGCCCACGGACTGGTCGGCGTTCACGCCCTTGTACAGCAGGTCGCTGTGGGCGTGCGGCGCGGCGTGGTGCTGGAGGGTGTAGTGGTCGAAGTGCTGGTCCTCGTTGGCGAAGTACAGCGCGAGCATTTCCGAGTCGCTGCCCTGGCCGCGCAGGTAGCTCTGCATCTCGGTGCGGCTGAGGGTGCCGCCCATCGTCACCACCAGGCTGTTGAGGGTCGCGTCACGGGCCACATCGCCGCGCTGGCGCTGGATGTGCGTGACGCCCTTGCCCCAGTTCTGGATCGACACGTAGCGCAGGCGCGCGCCGGCCTTGACCACCAGTTCCACCGCGCCGATGGCATAGGTGCCGGGCAGGTCTTCGCTGTCCTGCTCGTCGATGAAGGTGACCTGGGCGTTCTCCTCGGCCACGACCAGCGTACGGGTCGCGGTGTAGGTGCCCGCCTCGCTCATCACGCGGAAGCTGCCCAGGGGCAACTCGACTTCCACGCCGCGCGGCACGTACACGAAGGCCCCGTTCGTCCACAGGGCCGCCGCCAGGGCGCTGAACTTGCCCTCGCTGGGGTCGGGGGACTTGCTGGGCGTGGTGCCTGGGGCGGCGATGGTGGTGTCGTCGGGCACTTCCGCCGGGACCACGGAGTAGAGGTACTGCTGCACCTTGTCGGCGTGCTGCTCCACCGCCGTCTTGAGGTCCGTGAAGATAACGCCCTTCTCACGCAGCTCGGCGGGAAGCTCGGTCGCGTACACCACATCCGGGCCGTCCAGCACGAGGTACGCGCCCACGTCAGTGCTGGTCAGGCGCTTCTGCACACTCTCCGGCAGCGCGGCGATGTCGGTCACGCGCTCGCGCTTGGGGTGGGGGCGCAGCTCGCTGAAGTCCACGTCCACGCGGGTGTACTTCCACGCCTCGACACTCTCGGAGGGGACTTCCAGCGTGTTGAACAGGTCCAGCGATTCGCGTCGCTTGGCCGTCAGCCAGTCGGGGCCGCCCGTTTGGGCGAGTTGGTCGGTGAATGGGGTCATTGTTCCTCCTGCTGCCAGTCTGTAAGGGATAGACTGGGGATTCGTTGAAAGTGCCTGGTGTTGCGGGTGATGAGGGTCGCGCCGTGGCGGATAGCGGTCGCGGCAATCAGCAAGTCGGCGTCCTCGATCAAGGTGCCGCTGGACCGAAGTGTTTCAAAAAGGGAAGCTGCAATATCCGCCGTTTCGCTGTCCATATCCAGAGTTGGATGCAGGTCAAGCAGGGCGTCAAGCCCGCTTAGACGGCGCTGATAGCGTGGATTTTGTAATTCTTTGCGTGCTTCATAGCGAACCAGCGCGGGAACAGCTATGGTTTCGCCTCTGCTGACAGCCGCCGCATATGCCGAACGCACCTGTTCATTCCGCTTCTGAAAGGCAATGAGAACGTTAGTATCCAGGACCAGCATCAGCCCGGCTCATCTCCGGTAGAGCGCAGCTTGACACGCTGGCTAAGCGCCGCCTCAAAGGCCGCTTCTTCCTCCGGAGTCCAGCCTTCCGCAAAGGCATCCAGGGCTGCCAGGTGCCGTTCGACCCGCTCCTGCCGTTCCCGCTCCAGAAACTCCTGAAGCCGCTTGAGTCCTTCCGGCGAAAGCTGGTCAATCTTTTCGTGAAGTTCCTGCGGTGCGGTCATGCTTCCCCCGACGAGACAAGAGCCGCACCCGGTCAGGAGTGCGGCCCTCAGACCAGCTTCAGCCGACGCTGCCTTCCATCTCCAGCTCGATCAGGCGGTTGAGTTCCACCGCATATTCCAGTGGCAGTTCCTTGGCAATCGGCTCGATAAAGCCGCGCACGATCAGGCCCGCCGCCTCGTCCTCGCTGAGGCCGCGCGACTGGAGGTACAGGATCTGCTCGTCGTTGATCTTGGACACGGTCGCCTCGTGGCCCACGGAAGCGTCCTTTTCCTCGATCTCGATGTAGGGGTAGGTGTCGGTGCGGGCTTCCTCGTCCAGCAGCAGGGCATCACACTCGACGTTGGTCTTGCTGCCGCGCGCGCCCTCGTAGATCTTGACCAGGCCGCGGTAGGAGCTGCGCCCGCTGTCCTTGGAGATGGACTTGGAGACGATGGTGCCACTGGTGTAGGGCGCGAAGTGGACGATCTTCGCCCCGGCGTCCTGGTGCTGGCCGCGGCCCGCCATCGCAATGCTCAGCACCTCGCCGCGCGCGCCCTCTTCGAGCAGGTAGCAGGCGGGGTACTTCATGGTGACCTTGCTGCCCAGGTTGCCGTCCACCCACTCCATCACGCCGTTGCCGTACACGGCGGCCCGCTGCGTGACGAGGTTGTAGACGTTGTGGCTCCAGTTCTGGATGGTGGAGTAGCGGAAGCGCGCGCCTTCCTTGACGATGATCTCGATCACGCCCGAGTGGAAGGAGTCGCTGGCATAGGTGGGGGCGGTGCAGCCCTCGATGTAGTGGGCCTGCGCGCCCTCGTCCACGATGATGAGGGTCCGCTCGAACTGGCCGCTGCTCTCCGCGTTGATGCGGAAGTAGGTCTGGAGCGGAATATCCACCTTCACGCCCTTCGGCACGTACACGAAGGAGCCACCCGACCACACGGCACTGTTGATCGCCGCGAACTTGTTGTCCTCGGGCGGCACGACGGTGGCGAAGTACTCGCGGAAGAGGTCGGGGTACTGCTTCAGGCCGTCCTCAATGCTGAGGAACACCACGCCGAGCTTTTCCCACTCCTCCTTGAGGTTGTGGTACACCATTTCCGACTCGTACTGCGCGCCCACGCCGGCCAGCGCGGCCCGCTCAGCCTCGGGGATGCCCAGGCGCTCGAAGGTCTGCTTCACGTCCTCGGGCACGTCGTCCCAGGAACGGGCGTTGAAGCCCTCCGGCTTGATGTAGTAGTAGATCTCGTCGAGGTTCAGGCCCGAGAGGTCTGCGCCCCATTCGGGCATCGGCTTGGCGTAGAAGATTTCCAGCGCCTTGAGGCGGAAATCGAGCATCCACTGCGGCTCGTCCTTGGCCCGGCTGATCATCTCGACGACTTCACGGCTCAGCCCCTTGGGGGCCTTGACCGCGTACCGCTCGGGGTTGCTCCAGCCGTACTCGTACTCTTTGTTGATGTTGGCAACTTCGGGGTTGGTCATGGGGGAACTCCTTGGGAGGTTGCAGATGGCGGAGGGCAGAAAGCAGATGGCTCAGGGAAGGGGCTTGTGCTGAAGCGCCAGTTGGCCTTTTGCCATCTGCCTTTAGCCTTCTGCGCTCAGTCGCCCGCTACGGCGAGCTGCTTGACCCAGTCGTAGCCCTCGGCGTCGAGGCGCTGGGCCAGTTCGGGGCCGCCCGTCTGCACGACGCGGCCGTCTACGATGATGTGGACCTTGTCGGGCACGATGTAGTTCAGCAGGCGCTGGTAGTGGGTGATGATCAGGCCGCCGAGATTTGGGCCGCGCAGGCTGTTGACGCCCTTGGCGACGATCTTGAGGGCGTCCACGTCGAGGCCGGAATCCGTCTCGTCCATGATGATGTAGTTCGGTTCCAGCATCAGCATCTGGAGAATCTCGTTGCGCTTCTTCTCGCCGCCCGAAAAACCCTCGTTGAGGTAGCGCTCGACGATGCTCTCGTCCCACTCCAGGGTCTTCAGGGCGCTGGTCAGCTTGCCGTAGAACTCGGCAAAGCCCACCTCTTCGCCTTCCTCCTTGCGGGCCTGCATGGCGAGGCGCAGGAAGTTGGCGATGGTGACGCCGGGAATCTCGACCGGGTACTGGAAGGCCAGGAACACGCCCAGGCGGGCGCGCTCGTCGGGTTCCATCTCCAGGATGTTCTGGCCGTCGACCAGCACCTCGCCTTCCGTCACGGTGTACTCGGGGTCGCCCACGATCACCTTGGCGAGCGTGCTCTTGCCGTTGCCGTTCGGCCCCATGATGGCGTGCAGTTCGCCGCGCGGCACGACGAGGTTGACGCCCTTCAGGATCGGCTGGTCACCGACGGAGGCGTGGAGGTTGCGAATCTCGAGCTGGTGGGGCTGGTTGGTCATGGAGGCTCCTTTGGCTGGTCCTGCAGCGGAAATCTCTCTTCTTGAGAATGATTCCTAGTTACCGTGCCATTGTACCCACCCGGTGGGCTAAAGTCGAGTGATTTGGTGTGGATTGAGCGGCGGTTCTGGGCGCAGGACGCGGTGCATGGGAAGCGGGAAAAGAGGGGAAGGTTTTCACCGCGCACCGCCTCCCGCGCACCGCACACGCCCCCCGCATGAGTCCCCGGCCCGCCTTTTTCACGCTTGCCACGCGCGGCCGTGCTACCCGTGAGGGCGATGAATCTCCTGGCTCTGATTCAGGCCGCCGGCCCCCTGCTGTGGGTGCTGCTCGCCCTGTCCGTGTACGTCGTCTACACCGCCGCCGTGCGCGCCCAGGCCCTGGGGCGTCTGGGGCAGGACCCGTCGGCGCTGATCGAGCGCACGCGGGCCGTCACCGCCGAGAGCGGTCCCGCCGCCGCCCTGGCCGAGGTGGACCGCGCCGCCGACCCCACGCCCGCCGCCCGTGTGCTGCGCGCGGGCCTGAGCCGCGCCGACCGGGGCACGGACGCCGCGCAGGCCGCGATGAACGCCGCCGTGCTGGCCGAGGACGCGCGGCTGTACGCGGGCCTCTCGGCCCTGGGCACCGCCGCCCAGATCGCGCCGCTGCTGGGGCTGCTGGGCACCGTGATTGGCATGGTGCGCTCGTTCCTGGTGTTCAGCTCCACCACCGCGCCCACACCCTCGCAGCTCGCCACCGGCATCAGCGAGGCGCTGATCAACACGGCGGCGGGCCTGATCGTGGCGATCATCGCCTACGTGGCCCGCAATGCCCTGCGTGCCAAGGCTGACCGCATCGCCACCCAGGCCGAGCGGGTGCGTGAGGAACTGCCCGCCTGGCTCGCCCCGCGCGGCCTGACCTCCACCCGGCCCGTGCCGGAGGTCGCCCTGAACTTCGACCCCGTGCCCGCAGGCGGAGCCGCGCGGTGAGGCGGCGCTTTCGTGAGGGCGGCGACGCCGTGACCTTCGATTTCGCGCCGATGGTGGACATCGTGCTGCTGCTGCTGATCTTCTTCTTCCTGACCAGCAGCCTGGGGGCACGCCAGAACGCGCTGCCGCTGGACCTGCCGCGCGCCAGCACCACCGTGCAGGAGACGCCCGCCCTGCCTATCGTGAGCGTGGACCGCGCCGGGAAGCTGTTTCTGAACGGCAAGGAAACCACCCTGACGAAACTGGGCGGGCAGCTCAAGCCCCTGCTGCAAACGTCGGGCGGCGTGGTGGGCCTGCGCGCCGACGAGCGCGGCAACTACGGCACCGTGGTGCGCGTGATGGACGAGATCAAGAAGGCGGGCGGCGAGCGCCTCGCGCTGGGAACCCGCACGGCCCAGGGGGGCGGAAAGTGACCCGGACGTGACCACACTGCCGACCCCTCCCTCCGGCCCTGTCTCCAGCCCGGCCCACGACCCGGCCCGTCAGGAACGACTGCGGGCGGCGGGGGTGACGCTGCTGCTGCACGGCGCGCTGCTGCTGGGCCTGCTCGCGGCCCGGCCCGACCTGCGCCCCCCCGCCCTCACCGCCCCGCCCGACCTGAAGCGCGCCCCGCTGGAGGTAGTCACGCTGGCCCCACCCCCCGAGGCCACGCCGACCCCCCCCATCACGTCCCCGGCGCGAGAGCAGGTGAGGCCGAGAACCACGCCGCGCACCCAGACCAAACCCGCCGAAACCAGGCCAGCCCAGACCAGACCGGCACAGAACAAGCCGACGCCACAGACCCAGCCACCGGCCCAGCCAAAACCGGCGGCACAACCCGCGCCGCCCACCCCGCAGGCTCCCGCGCGGCAGGCTGCTCCTCCCACGCCCGCCGCCCAGCCCGCGCCCCCGGCGGCCCAGGCCCCGGTCCAGGACAGCACGCCCGACCCGGCCCCCACCGCGAGTGCGGCCCCGCTGCGGCCCCTGCCCCAGACCTCCGAGCAGGTGAAGGTCGAGTCCGCCGAGCCGCAGGGGGCCACCCCGTTCCCGCTCCCCACACCCCAGACGCCGCAACCGCAGCCCGCGCCGCAGGAAACCCCCGTTCCCGAGACGCCCACGGCTGCGGCCCCGGCCGGCGCGGGCACGCCGGACCCCGAACCCCAGGCACAGGCCGACGACACGCCCGCCGACCCGGTGACCGCTGCCCCCGCCGCGCCGGCCCCCGACCCCGAACCCGTGACCGCCCTGCCCCGCCGCGAGGACGCCGCCCCCGCCAGCGCCGAGGAAACGGCGGCCCCGGCCAGGGGAGAGGCCACCGCGACCGAGGAACCCGCACCCGCGCGGGGGGGCGCGCCCGCCGAGGCCAGTGCCGAGGCCGCGCCGTCCGTGGCCCGTATTCCGGCCCGGCCCCCGAGTGCGCCGCAGGGCAGCGCCCCCGAGACTCCCACCGCCTCGCGTGGCACCCTGGCCCCCGGCAGCCCGGAGGCGGTGGCCGGACGGGAAGGCAGCGTCTCCCGCACGCCTGAGGCGAGTGCGCCGGATGCCCCCACGCCCACGCGCAGTCCGGCTCCGGCGGCCACGCCTGCGGCCGAGGCTCCCGCGCCCACTCGCACGCCCGCCCCGGCGGCCCCGGAGGCGACGGCTCCCACCCGGACGCCGGCCCCTGCCGCCGCGGTCCCCGACCCCACGCCCGCCCCCACCCCGACACGCGGGGCAGCAGGCCAGGGGACTTCCGAGGCCCCCCAGGCCGAGACTTCCCGCCCGTCCACCCGGCCCGGCACCCCCACCGGAACAGGGGAGGGGACGGCCAGCCCGGCGGCCCGCACCGGCACCTCGCCCGGTGACGCCAGCCCCGGCCCGCAAGCCGAGGCCCCCGCGCGGGGGACGGCGGGCAGTGGCGGCGCGACGCCCGCCGCGCCTGCCGCCCCCCGCGAATCCTCCGGGGGCAGCGGCACCGGCGCGGGCACGGCCCCCGACCCCGGCCCGGCCGCTGGTGGGCGTGGCGGCTCGGCCAGCACGGGCAACGGCAACAGCCCCTCCGGTGCGGGCGAGGCCCCGGCCTCCGGTCGTCCGGGGGGCGGCAGTGGGACCGGGTCCGGCACCCCGGCGGGCGGCAGCACCGGCGGCGGCGAGACGGCCCGCGCCGGTGGCGGCGGCGGTGCGGCTGCGGGCAACGAGAGCCGGCCGCTGAACTGCACGGTCGTCGTGGACGTGCGCGGCCTGGGGGCCTTCCAGCGCGACATGACGAGCTTCCTCTACGACGAGGGCGGCACGCAGCTCTGGCCCGACGCGGCCCTCGTCAAGGGCGTGAGTTCCCAGCTCGTGCAGGAGGGCAACCTCCACACCTACATCACGTCCGAGGGCCAGATTGGGCAGTTCCAGAACGTGACCCGCGTCAAGGCGGTGCGGGTGGAAGAACCCCGCATCGCGCGCGGCAGTGGCGTCTTGACCAACGCGGTCCTCGGCAGCAGCGCCGCCGCCCAGTTCCGCGCGGCGGGGAAGGCCTGCCGCGTCGTGTACCTGAAGGACTGAAGCGCCCCCCGCGTCAGCCTGCCGTCATTCCCCCCTGTTATGAGGTGCAACATGCGCAAACCCGTCCTTCTCACCCTGACCGTCCTGCTGTCCGCCCCCGCCCTCGCGTGGGTGCCCAAGCTGGAGGAAACGACCGCCAAGAACGTCATCGACGGCGCGTATGGCCGCCGTGACCCGGTGCCCACCTACCAGACCCTCGACCTGACCGTCAAGGACGGCAAGTTCGCCGCCGGCGACGGAGCCGTGAAGGTGTTCGACGGCGGCGACAAGTGCCTGGCCGACTGGATTGCCGCGCCCACCGACTTCAAGGGAGGCAGCCGCCCCGCCAGCGTCACGGTGAGTGGGCAGGCCGACCAGCTCTACTTCCAGGCGCAGGACGCCCGCGACAACTTCCGCAACCTCAGCGCCGAGGGCGCGCTGGGGACTGACCTGGCCGGGAAGCGCCTGGCCGACGGCCTGCTGCGCGTGGACGTGAACGTGCGCGGCCTCCCCACCGAAAAGGCCCGCGACGCCTACCTGGTGCGCCTCAAGGCCCCCGACGGCAAGATGCTCGCGCCCACCCGCAAGAGCTACGTCAGCGACTTCAAGCAGGACGGCGGCACCTGGTCGGGCACCCTGGTCTACTACTTCGAGCCGCTCAAGTCGGGCATCGGCGCGAGCGATAAGGTGGACCTGCTGCTCCGCACCGAGGCGGACACGAACTGCGCCTACAGCGTGGGGCTGGACCTGGGCAGCTTCCAGTAAGCGCAGAGAGAGGGGGGCAGCGGCCGGTTACTGGCCCGCTGCCCCCTTCTCCGGTGTGCGCCCGACCGCGAGGACCACCGTGGAATAGGCGAACAGGTGCCCGGCCGCGTCCAGTGCGCGAAAGTGCGCCTCGAACGCCGCCCACTCTTCCGAGGTGAGGACTCCGGCCTCCAGCGCCGCCTCGGGACGGGTAAACCAGGTGTCCAGCAGGGCCTCCGCGTCCAGGGGCACCACGATGACTTCCGCCGTGACCCCCTCCAGCCCGGCCTCCCCGAACAGCCGCCGCAGCTGCCGCCCCGGCTTGCCCCGGAAGGTCGGCCCGCTCGCCTGTTGCCGCTGGAAGGCGGTGATGCGGCGGTCGAGTGCCTGCACCTCGTCGCTGGCATAGTCCACCGTGGGCGGGAGGTCGGTGTCCATCGCGCTGACCCGGCCGCCGGGGCGGGTGACGCGCAGCATCTCGGCCAGCAGGCGGGAGGCGTCGGGCGTATGCATCAGGACGCGCTCGGCCCGCACGGCGTCGAAGGAACCGTCAGGAAAGGGCAGCGCCAGCCCGTCGGCCTGCCGGAAAAGGATGTTCGTCCGGGGGGGCAAGGCGGCGCGGGCATGTTCCAGCATGGTCGGGTCGTGGTCCACGCCCACCACCTGCCCCTCTGGCCCCACCCGCCCGGCGAGGGCCGCCGCGTCCAGCCCCGGCCCGCAGCCCACGTCCAGCACCCGCGCTCCGGGAAAGAGATGCAGGGCGTCGTAACTCTGCTGCTTGGCCGGTTGCATAGCGCGGCCCAACGCCTTCAGGTAGGCCGGATGGATGAAGTCCGGCATGCTCGGTGACACGCTCATGGTGAAGCCTCCGTGTTGTGGTCAGGGGCGAACCCCGGTTGCCCGCACCCTACCACACGGTCCTCCCACGCGGCGGCCGACTCACCCTGCCTGAATGCGCTCCCTCACCACCTCGATCGCGTCCGGGTTCTCCAGGCTGGTCAGGTCGCCCCGGACCTCGCCCGTCACCAGCAGGTCGCGCAGCAGGCGGCGCATGATCTTGCCGCTGCGGGTGCGGGGCACGGTGGGCGTGACGATCACGCGGGCGGGCCGCGCGATGGGACCGACGCCGCGCACGATGGCCTCCGCGAGTTCGTCCTCCAGCCCTGGACCACCCTGCGCGTCCCCGCGCGGAACCACGAAGGCGACCGGCACCGCGCCTTTCACCTCATCGGGCATGGCGACCACCGCGGCCTCGCTGACGGCGGGGTGGGTGATCAGGGCGGCCTCCATCTCCATCGTGCCGATGCGGTGCCCGGCCACGTTCATCACGTCGTCCAGGCGGCCCGTGACCCACAGTTGCCCGTCGGCGTCGAGCAGGGCGGCGTCACTGGCCGCGTAGCTGCCCGGAAAGTCCGACAGGTAGGTCTGCACGTAGCGGTCGTGGTCGCCCCACACCGTCCGCGCGAGGCAGGGAAACGGCTCGGTGAGGGTCAGCGCGCCCAGTTCGCCGGGCTGCGCCTGGGTCCCGTCGTCGCGCACCACGCGGACGCGGTAGCCGGGCAGCGGATGGCCGCAACTGCCGGGGCGGGTGGGGGTAATGCCGACCATCGAGCTGGCCCAGGCCGTGCCGGTTTCCGTCTGCCCATAGGTGTTGTTCACGAAGATGCGGCCCGCGCCCAGTTTGCCCTGCGTCCAGTGCCAGGTTTCGGGGTCGAGCGGCTCGCCCACGAGGGCAATCAGGTCCAAGCGGCCCAGGTCGTGCCCCTCCAGGGCGGCGTCCCCCGCGCGGCGCAGCATCCGCAGGGCGGTGGGCGCGGTAAAGACCTTGTTCACGCCGTAGCGTTCAATGACCTCGTAGGGGCGGGCGGGCGTGGGCGTGTCGATGCCGCCCTCGTAGATTACGTGCGTCGCCCCATGCGCCAGGCCCCCCACCAGCGCGAAGATCGGGAAGGTCAGCCAGCCCACGTCCGCCGTGCACCAGTACACGTCCTGGGGTTGGAGGTTCAGCGCCCACTTCACGTTCGCGTAGGTGCCCACCAGAAAGCCGATGCCCGCGTGCACCAGTCCCTTGGGCTTGGAGGTGGTGCCCGACGTGTAGATGATGAAGCCGGGGTCGTTCGCCTCCAGCGGCACGGGGTCGGCGCGGCGCGTCGTCCGTTCCAGCAACGTGTGGAAGTCCTGCTCCCCCTCCCGCAGTGGAGAGGCCCGGTCCACCCGCCGCGCGACGATGACGTGCGGGATGTCCAGGCCCGCCATCGCCTCGTCCAGCGTGGCCTTGAGGGGGACGGTCTTGCCGCGCCGCAGGGTGGCGTCGGTGCAGACCACGACCTTCGGGCGGGCGTCCTCCAGGCGGTCGCGCACCGCCGACGCGCTGAAGCCCGCGAAGATGACCGAGTAGATCGCCCCGATGCGGTAGCAGGCGTGGATGGCGATAAAGGCCTCGGGAACGTTCCCCAGGTAAATCGCCACCCGGTCGCCCTTCTCGACCCCCAGGTCCTGCAACGCGGCGGCGAAGCGGGCGGTGGCGTCGGTCAGTTCGCCGTAGGTCCATTCTTCCCGCAGGCCGTCCTCGCGCTCGTACAGCAGGGCGGTGCGCTCCCGCGGCCAGCGGTCCAGGCAGTTCACGCTGACGTTCCCGGTCGCGCCGGGGAAGTAGCGGAAGTCGCCCAGCGTGCCCTCCAGGGCCACCGTCGGCGGCGTGTCCCAGGTCAGTTCGCGGGCAATCTCCAGCCAGTAGGCGGGGGGGTCCAGGGCGAGCAGGCGGGCGGCCTCGTCCTCAGCGACAGGGGCCGACGCCTTCAGGGCGGCCGTGGGGGCGACGAGGGGATGCTCCAGCAACGATTTCTCCACGGGGAGACCTCCAGAGGTGGGGTGAGTTGTGCTTCTGCCGCACGCTAGCGCGTTCGCGGCGGCGTTGCCAGCGCCTACAATTGCCCCCGTGCCCGCCTCCTTCCCCCTCCTCGCCGTGGACATCGGCAACACCAGCACCGTGCTGGGCCTCGCGGACGAGCACCTGAACCTCACCCACACCTGGCGCGTCCGCACCAACCGCGACCTGCTGCCCGACGACCTCGCGCTGCACCTGCACGGCCTCTTCACGCTGGCGGGGTCGGCCATTCCGCGCGCGGCGGTCCTGAGCAGTGTCGCCCCCCCGCTGGGCGCGAACTACGCGCTGGCCCTGCGCCGTCACTTCGGTATCGAGGCGTTCGAGGTGATGGCCGACAATCTCCCCGACGTGACGGTGGAACTCGACCAGCCCGGCAGTGTCGGTGCTGACCGCCTGTGCAACCTGTTCGGCGCGGAGAAGTACCTGGACGGGTACGAGTACGCCGTCGTCGTGGACTTCGGGACCAGCACCAATTTCGATGTGGTGGGGCGGGGCCGCCGCTTTCTGGGCGGGATTCTCGCCACGGGCGCGCAGGTCAGCGCGGACGCCCTCTTCGCCCGCGCCGCCAAGCTGCCCCGCATCACGCTCGAAGCCCCCGCCAGCGCCATCGGCAAGAACACCGTCCACGCCCTCCAGTCGGGTCTGGTCTTCGGCTACGCCGAGATGGTGGACGGCCTGCTGCGCCGCGTGCGCGCCGAACTCCCCGCCCCCGCCGTCGCCATCGCCACCGGCGGCTTCGCCCGCACCATCGAGGGCATCTGCCGCGAGATCGATTTCTACGACGAGACCCTGACCCTGCGCGGCCTGGTGGAACTGTGGGCCAGCCGGGGGGAAGCCCTGTCGCCTGTGGAGAAGTAGAGAGAAAAGAAGCGGGGGAGACGAACTCTGTGTCTCCTCCCGCTCCTTTTTCCTGACCGCTGACCGCTGACGGCTCATGGCTGAAACTGACCGCTCCCCTACACCCCCAGCGCCAGAATCACCTTGTGAATTGCCCACCCCAGCGCGATGCAGGTGGGAATGGTGATGAACCACGCGGTCACGATGCGTCCGGCCACCTGCCACTTGACCTTCCTGAAGCCCTTGGTGGTGCCCACGCCCATGATGCTGGCGCTGATGGTGTGGGTGGTGCTGACCGGGATGCCCAGGGTGCTGGCCGTGTGGATGATCAGGGCGGCGCTGGTCTCGGCCACGAAGCCGTCCACCGGCTTGAGGTCCACGACCTTGAAGCCCATCGTCTTGATGATGCGCCAGCCGCCCACGCTGGTGCCCAGGCCCATTGCGGTGGCGGCGGACAGCACCACCCACAGCGGCACGTGGTCGTACTGGGTGCCCGCGTAGGCGCTCAGGGCAAAGGTCATGATGCCCATGGTCTTTTGCGCGTCGTTGCCGCCGTGCGAAAAGGCCATGAACGCCGCCGAGGCGATCTGCGCCCAGCGGAAGGTGCGGGTCACGGTGCGCGGCCGCATCCAGCGCAGCACCAGCCAGGTCAGCAGCGCCATCAGGAGGATCGGCACCACGAAGCCCAGCAGCGGGCTGGTAAAGAGGCCCGTCACCGTCTTCTGCACGCCCTTGGGAATGATGATGCCCCAGCCCCCCGCGGCGACCCCCGCCCCCACCAGGCTGAAGATCAGCGCGTGGCTGGAGGAGGAAGGCAGGCCCTTCCACCAGGTGTAGAGGTTCCAGAACACGGCGCTGAGCAGGGCCGCCCCCACCAGTTCCAGCGTGGCGTACTGCTGCGGCACGATGTCGCTGGCGATGGTCTTGGCGACGGCGGTGCCGGTCAGCGCGCCGACGACATTGAGGACGGCGGCCATGGCGATGGCCTGGAAGGGTGTCAGCACCTTGGTGGCGACGGAGGTGGCGATGGCGTTGGCGGTGTCGTGAAAGCCGTTGATGAAGTCAAAGGCCAGCGCCAGCGCGATGATGACGAGCAGGCCGATCAGGGCAGGTTCCATGCAGTTTCGCCCCTGACCCTTACGCGTTTTTCAGGAGAATGCTCTCCACCGTCTTGGCGACCCGCTGCGCCTGATCCGAGGCGTCCTCGATCAGGTTGAGGATCTCGCCGCTGCGCATGGCGCGAATCATGCCGGGCACGTCGCTCACGCCCTGGTAGAGGGTGCGCTGCACCTCGTCGCTGATGTCGTCGCCCTCGTCCTCCAGGGTGCGAATCTGTCCGGCCAGCGCGGCGAGTTCGCGGATGCGGCCCGTATCCTCGATCATGGGCATCCCCTGGGCCAGCAGCGCGCACTGCTGCTCGACCACGCGGGCCAGCCGCGCCATCTGCGGGAGGGGCCGCTCGATGCTGTAGAGGCTGAGCTTGCGCGCGGCCTCCTCCATGTTGTCCACCAGATCGTCGAGTTCGTTGTTCAGCGCGATGATGTCCTCGCGGTCAAAGGGCACGATGAACGACTCGGCCAGCAGGTTGGTGATCTCGCGGGTGATGCGGTCGCCCTCGTGTTCGAGGTCGCGGACGCGCTGCACCTTGGCCTCCACGTCCGTGTAGTTCTCCAGCAGGTCCACCAGGGCCTGGGCGGTGGCGTGCGCGTTGCGGGCGGCTTCAGCGAACTTCGCGCTGAATTGGGGATTCCTGGGCATGAACTTTGACAGAACCATGACGTTTCACTCCGATTCTCTGCCCTTTTGTCAGCCCAGTGTCAGCCCCGGGCCGCCTGGGCGGGAAAACGGGAGGCCCCTGGGCCGGCAGCCTCCCGCGTGGTTCCGAGTCTAATACGGATTCTGCCGCCGCCCGGGGCTTCAGGCCGCCGGTGCGGCCGCAAGGACCACGCCCGCTTCCGTGCCGAGATGGACCCGGTTGCCGCCGTCCTGGCGGGCCTGCGCCAGCGCCTGTTGCGCGTGCGTCAGCAGGGCGCGGCCGCTGGTGTGCCCGGCCCAGACCGTCACGCCGACGCTGACGGTGGGCAGGACGCCCTGCAGCGGCCGCGAGGCGACCCGCACCCGCAGCCGCTCGCAGGCCGCGCGGGCCGACCGGGCATCGGGAACGCGCATCAGCACGGCAAAGGTCCCGTCGCCCAGGCACCCGACTACGTCCTCGTCGCGGGTGGCGGCGGTCAGGGTGCGGGCCACGTGGGCGCGCAGCACCTGGGCAAAGGCCACCCCCCGCTCCGCCTGCGCTTCCTCCAGACCGTCCAGCGCCAGCACCGCCACCGTCAGCCCCGCCGGGCGCTGGGGAAGATGCCCCGCCAGCACCCGCTCCAGCGCGGGGTATCCCGGCAGGCCGGTCAGGGGATCACACTCCTGGTCAGCCATGCCTGACCAGCTTCCGCAGCGGGCTGCCGTCCGGGCGCGGCGGCCCGCCGCCTGCTGCCCCAGCAGGGCCACACCCCCGGCCAACTGCACCTGCAACAGGGCATTCAGCAGGGCGCTGCCTTCCGGCCCGCGCGCGCCCATGGGACCGGCGGCAAAGAGGAGGGTCAGCAGCAGCAGGCTTCCCAGGGCCGCCCCACTCACCACCCGCCCCTGCCGCTCCCCGAGCAGCCAGGCCGGGGCCAGGAGCAGGACCAGACACCAGGGGAGCATGTTGCCCAGCGACAGGACCGCGCCCGGTGTGGCCGCGCCAAACAGCCGGAAGGCCAGTTCGCCCAGCAGCAAGGCCCAGCCGCCCAGCAGCAGCAGCAGGTCCAGCACCCGCAGCGGGCAACGCGGCACCAGCGTCAGGACCAGGACCAGCCCCAGCAGGCCCGCCAGCCCCAGCAACGTGACGGCCAGCACGGGCGCGGGGGCCGGTCCTGGCAGGGCCAGCGGGAGGAGAGTTCCCAGCAGCGCCAGCGGCAACACCGTCTGATAGCTTTCCCGGCGGTTCGTGCCTTTGCGCAGGAGGCCCCGTCCGCGCCACGCGTCGGCCGGCGGCAGGACGTCGGGAAACGGCAGGCAGGGATCACGCATACCCTGGCAGCGAAGCATGCCCGCCCTCACCGGAACCTGACACGGCTGCTGCCCCCGGTGGGGGAGGGACATGCGCTGCCCTGGCCCCCTGCGGGGCAGGCGTTGACACCCCGCCGCCCCCCTGATACATTGTCACCCGCTCGTCCGGAAGGACCGGCGGAACAAGGTGCGCGGGTGTAGCTCAGCTGGTTAGAGCGCACGCCTGATAAGCGTGAGGTCCCCAGTTCAAGTCTGGGCATCCGCACCAAGACAAGACCCCTGCCCACGGCGGGGGTTTTTGCGTCAGGACAGGAGTCATAAAAGGATATTGACCAGGCGGAGCGGACAGGTGTCCTCACGGCGTCCGTCGCGCCCAGGACAGCAGGCGAAATAGGGCAGCGGCGATTCGGACAGGGCTAGGGCGGCGCTCCGTTGCGTCGCTGCATGTCTCAGGCGTCCACTCCACTCCGCGCCGCCCTTTCTGCGCCCCGACCTAGGGCCGCCTCTCCCAGGGGTCCACCACGCCGATCACCTGCCGGTTCAGGTGATGCCGCAGCGCATGCAGGACGCCTCCGCTGATTTCCTCGTGGGTCAGCCAGCGCGAGCTTTCCCCCGCCAGCACGAACCCGAGGATGAGTTCGCGGTAATCGTGGTGCAGCGCCGCGAAGCGCTCCCGCCTGCGGCTGCCCATCCTGGCCGGATTCGCTGCCGCGCTTCCCAGCAGGTGCCAGTAGGGGCCGCGCACGTGCCGGGCCACCACGAAAGGGGCTTCGGGTGCGGTGCCGTGTATCCACACCACCGCCCGGTCGAAGGGTCCGGCCTGCGCCAGCGCCCGCTCCAGCGCCTCCGTGTCCCGGTAATCCAGGGGCAGGAGGTGGGCGCGGGTGTCCTGAAGCCGCTCAGGCCGCCGCGCCAGCACCGTCACCTCGTCCCCCTCCTCCAGCAGGGCACGGACCACGCCCGCGAGCATTCCAGTTCCGCCGACCACCAGCGTTCGCATGGGCCAAGGGTAAGGGGTCGGGGCGTCGAGAGGTGGCCCGACCCCCCCAGCTTCTCGCCTTCAGATCAGGCTGAGCTGCTCGCCGCCCTCCAGGTGCGCGAGGTGGTCGGGCAGGTCCGTGGGGCGGTCCATCACGATCTGCTCGGCCTTGTACGAGGAGCGGACCAGCGGCCCGGCGACGACTTCCAGGAAGCCCATCGCCATCCCCTCCTCCCGGATATCGTCGAACTCGGCGGGGGAGACGTAGCGCTCGACCGGCAGGTGGTGCATGGTGGGACGCAGGTACTGGCCGAAGGTGAGCACGTCCACGCCGTGCGCGCGGCAGTCGGCCATCGCCTCGCGCAGTTCCTCGCGCGTCTCGCCCAGGCCCAGCATGATGCTGGTCTTGGTGATCACGTCGGGGCGGCTCTGCTTGGCGTGCCGCAGCACCCCCAGCGTGCGCTCGTAGCTCGCGCGGATGTCGCGCACAGGATGGGTCAGGCGGCGCACCGTTTCGAGGTTCTGGGCGTACACGTCCACGCCGCTGTCCAGCACCAGGTCCACGCAGTGGGGATTGCCGCCGAAGTCGGGCGTCAGTGCCTCAACGCGGGTGCCGGGATTCTCGCGCTTGATGGCCGTCACCGTCTTGGCGAAGTGGTACGCGCCGCCGTCGGGCAGGTCGTCACGGTCCACCGAGGTCAGCACCACGTACTTCAGGCCCATCAGCCGCACCGACTCAGCCACACCGCGGGGTTCGTCGAGGTCCAGCTTGCCCATCGGGTTGCCGGTATCCACCGCGCAGAAGCGGCAGGCGCGGGTGCAGATGTGGCCCATCAGCATGAAGGTGGCGGTGCCGCGCGACCAGCACTCCCCGATGTTGGGGCACATCGCCTCCTCGCAGACGGTGTGCAGGCGGTGTTCCTTGACGATCTTGCGGACCTCGCCGTACACCTGCCCGGTCGGGATGGTGACCTTGAGCCACTCGGGCTTCTTGTCGCGGACCGGCACGCTGTCCTTGCGGTAGATGCCGTTCTTGATAAAGCGGGCTTCTTTCTGGGTCGGATCCTGCTGCGTCATGCTCTGCTCCCCGCTGCGGCGATTTCCGGCAGCGTCCAGTCGTAGGTTTGGAAGGTGGTGAAGAAGGCGCGGGTGAGGGCGGCGCGCGCTTCCTCCAGGCTGGCGGTCCGGTTCAGGCCGCGCAACTCGTACTCGCGCTCGATGCTGGTCATCTGCGTGCCACTGAGGCCGCAGGGCACGATCAGCTCGAAGTGCTGGAGGTTCGTGGTCACGTTCAGCGCCAGCCCGTGCAGGGCCACGTGGCGCTGCACTGCCACGCCGAAGGATGCGATCTTCTGCTCGTACTCGCGGCCGTTCACCTCGCGCGGGTCCACGTACACGCCCGCGTAGCCGGGGTTGGGGCGGGCGTCGGGCAGGCCCAGTTCCCCCAGGGCCGTGATGGTCGCCCCCTCCAGCAGCCGCAGGAAGTCCTGCACCCGCCGCCCGACCGGGAAGATCGCGTAGGCGACGAGCTGACCGGGGCCGTGGTAGGTCACGTCGCCGCCGCGCTCGACCTCCAGCACCTCGATGCCCTGCCCGGCGAGGTACTCGCGCGTCACGATGATGTTGCTGCCTTCCCTGGCCTTGCGGCCCAGCGTCAGCACGGGGGGGTGCTCGACCAGCAGCAGCGTGGGCCGCCCGCCCGCCGCCACCCGCGCGTGGTGCCGATGCTGCACGTCCCACGCCTCCCGGTAGGAGAGCGTGCCCAGGTCCAGCACGTCGAATGGTGCGTCCTTCACGGCCCGATTGTACGCCCGCCGCCGGCCCGCCCACCGTGCCAGAGGGCGAGATTCGGGGGGACATTGACCAGCGGGAATGGTCGGCGGATATGCGCGCAGTGGTCAGGACGGCAAAAATCTGGCCGCCGGGGCGTCCGCCTTGTCCGGACGGCTGAGGCGGCCTCCGCCTTCTGGCCGAGGCCCCCGCCTGCCCCCGGCCTCTACCCTGGCCCATGCCGAGCCTGGTTCCCCCCTCCGAGCGGTACAAAGCGAGCTTTCTGGACGCGGTGCGCGAGGCGCAGGCCAGTGGGAGCGGCCTGGGCGACACCCTGACCTGGAACGTTGCGGAGGCGGAGGCCGACTTCGGGCCGCTGCTGGCCGCGCTGCGCCGCTTCGAGCCGCCCGCTGAGCTGCCCCAGGGGTATGTCCACTCCGAATACCGCTGGCTGGTGGAGGGCGACACCTACCTGGGCCGCGTCAGCCTCCGCCACACGCTGAACGACCGTCTGCGGCAGTTCGGCGGCCACATCGGCTACGAGATTCGCCCCTCGGCCCGGCGTCAGGGGTACGGCACACAGATCCTGGCGCTGGCGTTGGGGCGTGCCCGCGACCTGGGCCTCACGCGCGTGCTGCTCACCTGCGACGTGGACAATCTGGGTTCACGCGGGGTGATCGAGGCGAACGGCGGGGAACTGGAGGGCGAGTTCCGCCTGGATTTCTACGAGAAGCCGATTCGGCGCTACTGGATCACGCTCTGACCCCAGGGCACCGCCCTAGCGGCCCCGCAGTTCCTCGGCCTTATGCTGGAGGGTACGGGCCAGGTCGTCGAGGACCTGGACCTTCTGGGGGACAGAGGCTCCGGTGTCGCTGACCTTCTCGGCCACCGCTTCCCCGATGGAGGTCAGGGCACCCAGTTGCCCGGCCCCGGCCTCGTCCAGCTCGGCGATGCGTTCCACAATGCCCTCGCCCACCTCGGTGAGTTCCCGCAGCTCCTCCTCGGCACCGAATTGCCGCAGGGCCTCCACCCGCGTCTGGTGTTCGGCGCTGAGGCGGTCGAGCCGCGCCACCTCCTCCAGCGTGCCCGCCTGCGCCCGCGCCGCCGCGATGATGGTGCCCAGCGCCTGCATCTGCTCCTGGAGGCGCTGGTGAATCTGCCGCAGCGTCTGGACGCTCACCTGTTCGCTGGGCGTCCGGGTCACGTCCTCCAGCGCACGGCAGATCAGGTCGTCCAGCGCTTCTGCCGCCGTGATCTGGGCCTCGCCGCTGAGGGCGATCTCGGTCAGGGCGTGGACATGCTCTTTCCGTTCCTGCGCCTGCGCCCCGAGCGGCAGCGCCCGCACCTGCTCGGTGGTGAGGCGCACCACCTGCCGCAGCGTTTCCGTCGCGGCCAGGCCCTCGCGCCCCGCCCGGAGGATGTCCTCCAGCGTGCGGGTCTGCGCCCAGCCGGCCGCCCCTACATGCTGCCGCGCCCGCACCTCGGCCAGGCGGCGGCGCTGCTCGGTGGTCGCCTGCCGGGCAGTGTTCAGCAGGGCGTCTCTCTTCTCGACGGAATCGCTCACCGTGCCATGTTGCCGGAGGTCATAGATGAGGAAAGTGAAGGATACCCTTTCCGCTTTTCCCCGGCTTTTTGCGCCTCCAGGCCGTCTTCTTAAACTGCGGGTGAAGAGAGGAGCGCTGCCCCGTTCCCCTCCCCTTGAGTGTCCCCGCCCGCCCGCGTATACTCCCAAGGTCTGCCCCGCCCAGAGCGGGTGCGTACATCTGACCAAGAACGTCTCTGCCTGATGCAGTCAGGAGGTGGGGCGGTCCGCTGGCAAAGGAGAGAGTCATGCAGAACATCAAAGTGAACCGCGGCGCGATTCTGCGTTCGGTCGAGCAGGGGCACATCAAGACGGATCACCCCGACTTCCAGCCCGGCGACACCGTGCGCGTCGAGACGAAGGTCGTCGAAGGCAACCGCACCCGCAACCAGGCCTTCGAGGGCGTGGTTATCGCCATCAACGGCACGGGCAGCCGTAAGAGCTTCACGGTCCGCAAGATTTCCTTCGGTGAGGGTGTCGAGCGCGTGTTCCCCTTCAGCAGCCCGCTGGTCGCCAAGGTGACCGTGATGGAGCGCGGCAAGGTGCGCCGCGCCAAGCTGTACTACCTGCGCGAACTGCGCGGCAAGGCCGCCCGCATCAAGAGCGACCGCAGCCGCGTGATGAAGGACGCCGCCCGCAGCCAGCAGGCCCGCGCGCAGGCCCAGGCCGCTCCCGCCGAGACGGCCACCGAGGCCCAGAGCGACTTCACGCCCGTCGAGACGCTGGGCGAGTAAGACCTCCCCGGCTTTCGCCCCGCCTGCCTAAAAGGGCAGGCGGTTTTCCTTTGCCGCCCCCCGCCTGCTAGGCTGCCGCCCGTGATGCCCCGCCCGCCTGCCGACCTGCCCCTGCTGCTGGCCTTTGACCTCGACGGCACCTTGATTCCCGACCAGGGCCGCGAGGTGCCCGCCGCGACCGCGCAGGCGCTGGTGCGTTTGCGGGCGCTGGGCGTGCGGCTGGCGATCATCACCGGGCGCGACACGCCGCCGTCGGCGGTGCGGGAGGCCGTGCAGCCCGATGCGGTCGCCACCAACAATGGCGGACGCATCGAGATCGGCGGCGAGCTGCACACCGAGGCCCGCTTCACGCCCGCCGAGCTGGAAACGGTCCTGGCGCACGAGCTGGAGGACGCCCGCGTGGTGGTGTTCACGGCCCAGGGCCTGTATGTGGACCTCCCGCCGGGCCGGGAGCCGGAAGCCTGGATGCACGCCCGTGGCTACCGGCCCCTGGCGGAAGCTCCGACCGAGGGCGTGCTGAAGGTGGGCTTCTATCACCCCGATGTCGCGGGGTTCGCTGCCCGTCTGCGCGCCCGGTATCCACACCTCGTCCTGACCGGTGCGCAGGCCCCCTACACCGAGTTCCTGACCGTCACGCCGGTCGGTGCCCACAAGGGCGCGGCCCTGACGTTGATTGCGGAGGCGCTGAATATTCCGCTGGAGCGCACGGTGGCCTTCGGCGACAGCGACAACGACCAGGCGATGCTGGAACTCGCCGGGTACGCGGTGCAGCTCGGCACGCTGCCCCTGCTCGCCCCGCACGCGCACGCTCAGGTGGCTTCCCCGGCCACCCTGGGGGCGTATCTGCATGAGCTGGCCGACCGGCTGGAAGAGGCTGGGCGGGGGGCCTGAAGCCCCGCTTCGCTTCCCTTTAGGGCGGGGCACAGTGGAGTGGACGCCCGAGACATGCGGCAACGAAACGGAGCGCCGCCCTAGCTCCGCTGGAGCACCATCAGGGCGTTGCCGTCCGGGTCGCGGAACACGAAGTAGGCCAGCCCCCGGTGCGCCTCCTCGATCTCGCCCACCGACAGAGCCCCCAGGGTCCGCAGATGCTCACGGGCTGCGGACAGGTCCCGGCTGTGAAAGGACAGGATGGGATGCGCCGCAGGCTGGAACTCGAACGCCGGGTCCGCCCCGTGATCATCCAGCGTCACCCACGGCTGTTCCCCGGACACGTTCAGCGTGTAGTAGTGGCGCTGTAACTCCTCCTCCTTCAGGGGCACCCCAAACGCCGCGCTGTACCACTCTGCAGCCCGGCGAAGGTTGCGGACATGGATAAAAACGCCATCCACACGGTTGAGCAGGGGCGAGGAAGACATGCCGGCCACTGTACCTCAGCGTCTCCTGGGGAGAGGATCTGCTCCCGCCACCCGCCCGCCCTCCAGCCGCAGATGATGCGTCAGGCCCGGCGGCGCGTCCTGAGGCCGGTGCGCGATCACCATGACATGCGTCCCCTGCCGCGCCAGTTCCGGCAGCAGCGCCAGAAAGCGGGAACGCGCCCCCGCGTCCAGAAAATCCAGCCCCTCGTCCAGCATCAGCAGGCGGGGGGCGTGGCCCACGGCGCGGGCCAGCAGCAGGCGGCGCAATTGCCCCTGCGAGAGTGCCTCGGCGCGGCGGTCGAGCAGGTCGGTCACGTGCAGGTGGGCCGCCAGTTCCTCCACCCGCGCGGCCTGCTCCGGGGTGAGTTCCGCCGTGAAGCCCTCGCTGCCGCCCCACGCGCTGCCGATCACCTCGCGGCCCGTCCAGGCCCGCCGCTGCCGGATGCCGACCTCCGCGCCGACCAGGCCCACCGTGCGGCGGCGCTCGCTCAGCAGGTCGCGGGTCAGGAAGGGGCGCTCAATCCGGCCGCCCAGCGCGGGGTGCAGTTCCCCGGCAATCAGCCGCGCGAGGGTGCTCTTGCCGCTGCCGTTCTCGCCCGTCACCAGCCAGTGCTGCCCGGCCTCCCAGGTCCACGAGAGCGGCCCCAGCGCGCGGTGCCCGTTGCGGTACACCTCCACGTCCCGCAACCGCACGAGGTCGCCGGAACTGGGGGGCGGGGGCAGGTGGACGGCAGTCGTGGGGGGAGGGGCCGTTGCCTGTCCTGCCACGACGCGCCCACCTTCCACCCACAGCGTCCGCCAGGGCAGCGGCGGCGCTTCCTCGGGCCGGTGCGTGGCGAGCACGATGGCGACGCCGGCGGCATGAAGGTCCCCCAGCACTCGCCCCAGCGTCTCCCGCGCCCCCGCACTCAGCCCATCCGTGAACTCGTCGAGCAGCAGCAGTTCCGGGCGGGGCATCAGGGCGCGGGCCAGCACCACCCGCCGCCGCTGCCCGTGGCTGAGCGTGCGGAAGTCGCGCTCCAGCAGGCCCGTGACCTCCGTCAGCGCCGCGACCTCTGTCAACCGGGCCAGCGCCTCCGTGCCCGGCTCCCACAGCCGCAGCGTGTCCCCCTCGAAGCCAGCCAGCAGCACATCCCGCACGGTCTGCGCCCAGTCGCGCGTGAGGTAGAAAGCCTCGGCATCCGGTCCCACCACGCTCAGGCTGCGCCGTGCCCGCACCGCCGACCGCTGAAGGGAGCCGCCCAGGCCGTACACCCGCTCACCCTGGACTGGGGCCGCCTCACCCGAGAGCAGCCGCAGCAGCGTGGTCTTGCCGCCGCCGTTCGGGCCAGCCAGGCAGAGCGCCTCGCCGGGTCGGAGGTCCAGACTCACACCCTCCAGCAGGGTGCGCCCGCCCGCGCGCACGGTCACGTCCCGCAGCGCCACCAGCGGCACGGTCCCCGTCTCCTCCCGCGCCTGTTCCCCTGCCTTGCCCGTCATCCCCACACCCTACCGCCCACACCCCAGCAAAAAACCCCCCTCCACACGGGAAGGGGGTCTTGCCTGCCGCCTCGAATCAGCGCTTGCTGAACTGGGGGGCGCGGCGGGCCTTCTTGAGGCCGTACTTCTTGCGCTCGACCTCGCGGGGGTCGCGGGTCAGCAGGCCGCGCGGCTTGAGCTGGGCGCGGAAGTCGGGGTTGACCTTCAGCAGCGCGCGGGCGATGCCGAGCTTGATCGCGTCGGCCTGACCGCTGGGGCCGCCGCCGGTCACGGTGATGACGGCGTCGTAGCGGCCCGCCGTGCCCGTCTCGCGGAAGCCCTGGAGGGCGTGGACGGCGCGCAGCAGACCACGGAAGTAGGTCTGGAACTCCTTGCCGTTCACGATGATCTTGCCTTCGCCGGCGCGCAGGAACACGCGCGCGACGGCGGCCTTGCGGCGGCCGGTGCCGTAGAACTGTTCAGTAGCCATGATTACTTGACCTCGAGCTTCTGGGGCTTCTGGGCGCTGTGCGGGTGCGTCTCGCCCGCGTAGACCTTCAGGCGCGTGTGCATCGCGCGGCCCTGGCGGCCCTTGGGCAGCATGCCGAACACGGCGTGCTCGATCACGCGCTCGGGGTGCTTGGCGAGCGCCTGACGCGCCGTTTCGGTCTTGAGGCCGCCCTGGTAGCCGGTGTAGCGGGTGTAGACCTTGCCGTCCAGCTTGTTGCCGGTCAGCACGACCTGCGCCGCGTTCAGCACGACCACGAAGTCGCCCTGGATCATGTTCGGCGTGAAGTCGGGGCGGTGCTTGCCACGAATGCGGCTGGCGATCAGCGTCGCGAGGCGGCCCAGCGGCACGCCCGTCGCGTCCACCACGACCCAGTTCTGCTCGTCGTTCTTGGGAACAAAGGTTTTCACCGTGAAACTCCGTAAAAGGGGGATTTGGCTGCGAGTGCGCCCCGCCCCGCTCGGGGGAAAGCTGCGGGCGTGCGCCTCCGGGTGCCTCCCGGTCGCCTCGGCCCTACCAAGCACGAGACACTAAAGGTAAAGGTATCAGAGGAGAGGGGGGAGGGGCAAGGGCGGGGAAGTGCGCGGGCAGCGGTGCGCGGGACGCAGGAAAGGGAAACCGCGCACCGCCTCCCGCGCACCGCGTTCCCCTTACCCTCCCTCCACCAAAGCCTCCAGCGCCAGCCGGTAGCCCAGAAAGCCCAGCCCACTGATTTTTCCCCGGCAGACCGCTGCCGTCACCGATTTGTGCCGGAATTCCTCGCGGGCGTCCACGTTGCTGATGTGGACCTCCACGACGGGGAGGGGTTGCCCGGAAATAGCGTCCCGCAGCGCGTAGCTGTAGTGCGTCAGCGCGCCGGGGTTGAGGACGATGCCGGTGAAGCCGTGGGCGTCCGCGTCCTGAATCCACTCCAGCAGTTGGCCCTCGTAGTTGCTCTGGCGGCAGGTGACGGGCACGCCAAGTTCCGCCCCCCATGTCTCGCAGAGGCGTTCCAGGTCTTCCAGCGTCTGCGAGCCGTACACGCCCGGTTCGCGCAGGCCGAGGCGGTTCAGATTCGGGCCGTTCAGGACGAGAATCATGGGATACCTCCAGGGTAGGGTGAAGCTATGAGCGGTGAGCTATGAAAAAGATGGCACATGCCAAAGCTGAGGCTCCTTTGGTGCCGGTTCACAGCTCATAGCTCATAGCCTCCTCCTGCCAGCGGCCAAACTCCCGCCGCAGCACCGCCGAAGGCACCCGCGCCAGATAGGGCTGGGCCAGGCTATGCAGCAGCACGAAGCGCACGCCCTCCGAGTCGGCCTTCTTGTCGCGGGCCATGTAGGGCCACACCTCGTCGAAGGTGAGGGGGGGGAGGGGGCGAGGCCGCTGCCAGCGCAGGAAGGCGCGGGTATGCCCGGTCAGGTCCGCGCCGCCCAGTGCCCGGCCCAGCAGCGCCGCGTAGTGCATCCCGTACCCGACCGCCTCGCCGTGCGTGACCGCGTGGTCGGTGACGGCCTCCAGCGCGTGCGCGAGCGTGTGGCCGAAGTTCAGGAAGGCCCGCTCGCCCTGTTCGGTCAGGTCGCGCGTCACCACGGCGGCCTTGACGGCGATGGCGTCCGCGAGGGTGTCCTCCAGACCCGGCCCACCAGGGCGGAAGTCGGGCGAGAGGACGCGGGAGAGCAGCGTCGGGTCGGCAATCAGGCCGTGTTTGTAGGCCTCCGCCGCACCCTCCGCGAACACGGCGGGCGGCAGGGTGGCGAGCGTGTCCGTGTCGCACCAGACGGCTTTCGGCGGCCAGAAGGCCCCCACCAGGTTCTTGCCCTCGGGCAGGTTCACGCCGGTCTTGCCGCCCACCGCCGCATCCACCATGCTCAGCAGCGTCGTGGGCAGGGTGTAAAAGGCCACGCCGCGCAGGTAGCTGGCCGCGACATAGCCCGCCAGGTCCGTTACCGCGCCGCCGCCCAGCCCCACCACTGCCGCGTCACGCGGGAGGTTGGCCTGCGCCAGCCCTGAGAGCACGCCCGAGAACACCTCCAGCGTCTTGCAGTCGTCGCGGGCGGGAACTTCGACCGTCAGGGCGGGGGAGAGGGCCGCCTGCACCGCCCGCACATAGGCCGCGGGCAGGTCCGCCGGGTGAAGCAGCGCGATCTGACGTTCGGGCACCCGCACCCGCGCGAGCAGGCCGGGGCCGACCTCCACCGCGTAGGGCTGCGGGCCGCCGACCTCGATTCGCCGCACGTCAGTCGGAGGCACGTTCCGCCACCGGTTCGGCCTCCCCGTCGGCCCAATCGTTGGCCCAGGCCCACAGGCGCTCGACGACCTCCTCCACGATTTCCTCGGCGGGGCGGCCGTCGCTGTGGACGTGGATGGTGCCCTGGCGGTAATGCTCCTCGCGCTCGTCCATCAGGGTGCGGATGCGCGAGAGGGGGTCTTCCGTGCGCAGCAGGGGCCGGTCGCTGTGGCGGGTGCGCTGGTACACGGTCTCAGGCGAGGCCCACAGCACGACCACCGGGCCGCGCTCCAGCAGCGTACGGCGGTTGGCCTCGTGGATGAAGGTGCCGCCGCCCAGGCTCACGACTGCGTGGTCGAGGCGGGTGACGCGGCGCACCACCTCGGCCTCGCAGGCGCGGAAGTAGCCCTCGCCCTCGTCGGCAAACACTTCCGGGATGCTCTTGCCGACCACGCGGGTGATCAGCTTGTCGGTGTCCACGAAGTGCAGCGCCAGCGCCCGCGAGAGTTCCCAGCCGATGCGGCTCTTGCCGGTGCCCATGAAGCCCGCCAGCGCCACCCAGGTGACGGGACGCTCGATCAGGCCGGACCCGTTCATGGGAGACAGTCTAGAGGAAAGCCCGTCAGTCAGCGTGACGCCTACACCCTCTGGCCCCGCACCTCCCGGCCCGTCCGGGTCAAGCAGCGCCGCCCGCACCGCGAGATCCACCCGCTCAGCCAGGCTTTCCGTGCGGTCAGTAGTCACGCGCGTAGGCCCGCGCCGCCGCCAGCCGCTCCTGAAGTTCGGGCAGGGTGTCGCCGCCGAACTTTTCCAGCACGGCCTCGGCCAGCACCCAGCCGATCACGCACTGGAGAATGACCCCGGCGGCGGGCACGGCGGTCGTGTCGCTGCGCTCACGGGCCGCGTCGGCCGCCTCGTGCGTGACCACGTTCACGGTCGGGAGCGGCTTCATCAGTGTGGCGATGGGCTTCATGGCGACGCGCACGATAAGCTCCTCGCCGTTGGTCATGCCCGCTTCCAGGCCGCCCGCCGCGTTGGTGTCGCGGGCATAGGTTCCCTCGCGGTAGTACACCGGGTCATGCACGCCGCTGCCGGGCTTCACGGCATTCTCGAAGGCCCGCCCGATTTCCACGCCCTTCATCGCCTGCACGCTGAGACAGGCCTGCGCGATCCGCCCGTCGAGCTTGCGGTCCCAGTGGACGTGGCTGCCCAGGCCCACCGGGAGGCCCCGGAAACGCACCTCCAGGATGCCGCCCAGCGTGTCCCCGTCCTTTTTCGCCTGGTCGATCCGCTCGCGCATCTGCGCCGCCGCGTCGGCATCAGGGGTTCGCAGGTCGGATTCCTCGATGGCGTCCAGCGCGTCCCAGGAGAAAGGCTGGCGCGTCTCGATGCCGCCCAGGCTCGCCACGTAGTTCGCTCCCTCCACCCCCAGTTCGGAAAGGAGCCTCAGCGCTACCGATCCCACCGCCACTCGCGCGGCCGTCTCGCGGGCGCTGGCGCGTTCCAGCACGTCGCGCAGGTCCCTGTGGCGGTACTTGATGCCGCCGGTCAGGTCCGCGTGGCCGGGGCGGGCGTCGGTCAGGGCCTTTTTGCGCGGTTCGTTTCCGGGTTCGGGCGACATGATCTCGGTCCAGTTGCGGTGGTCCCGGTTCTCGATCACCAGCGTGACGGGCGCACCCGTGGTCCGGCCCGCCCGCACGCCGCTCATGATCTGCGCCTCGTCGGTCTCGATCACCATGCGTCGGCCGCGCCCGTAGCCGCCCTGCCGCCTGCGGAGCCAGGGGTTGATGTCGCCCGCTCCAAGCGGCAGTTGTGAGGGAAGCCCCTCGATGATGGCCGTCAGTTGCGGCCCATGCGACTCCCCGGCGGTGAGATACCTCATGGAGGCGACTGTAGCGCCGCTTCCGGTGGGGGCAGGGCGGGCTGCCCAAACAGGGCGGGGGCGGCCCCGTTGCGGGAAACCGCCCCTCTCTTTTTTGCCGAAAGCTGATGGCTGAAAGCTACCCGCTCCCTTACTTGACGACGTTGCCGGTAATAATCACCAGCAGTTGCGTCTGCGTGCGGTCGGTCCGCTGCTTGCCGAAGGCCGCTCCAATCACCGGCAGGCTGCTCAGGAAGGGCACGCCGTCGGTGCTGCGCGACTCGGTGGTGCCCAGCAGGCCGCTCATCAGCACGGTCTGGCCGCTCTTGAAGGTGATGGTGCTCTGGGCTTCCGAGTTGGTGAAGTTCAGCAGGTTGGGCAGGGCGTTGGTGGGCAGCGCCCCGGCGATGTTGTTGACCTGCCCGCGCACCCGCAGTGTCACCGTGCCGTCGGGAGCGACCTGCGGGCTAAAGAAGTCGAGGTTGAGGCCGTAGTCGATCTGCTTCTCGATGTTGCCCGCGCTGGAAGGAATGTTGATTTCCAGCCGCCCGCCGCTCTTGATGCTGGCGGCCGCATTGGCCGAGGCGTTTTGCGTGTTGGTGCCGGTGCCCAGCGACCGCTGCCCGCTCTGCATGGTGACGTTGCCGTCGTACACGCGCTTGGTCATGCCCTGGTTTTCCAGCGCTTGCAGCGACGGGAAGATGTTGAAGCCCACCAGGTTCTGGGTGGGGTTGAAGGTCGCCCCCAGGCCGCCGCTTCCCACGCTGACGTTGAAGCCCCCGAAGTTGACCTTCCAGTCCAGGCCCAGCGTGCGGGCGGCCGTCTCGGTGATCTCCTGAATCCGGACCTGCACGTTGATCTGCGGCACCACCTGATCGAGCTGCGGCACCAGTTCAGCGATCTGAGCGACCTGCACGGGCGTGCCCCGCACAATCAGGGTGTTGGTGCGCTTGTCCGCGATGATCGTCGCGCCGTTGGACTCGGGGGCAGGCTGAGCCGCGTTCTGGCTGGTCTGGCTGGTGTTCTGCGCGGCGCTGGTGCCGGTGGTCGGCACCGTCACGGTGATGGCGTTGCCGTTGGCATCAGTAGCGTTGACAGGCACGTTCGCCAGCTTCTGCGGGTTGCCGCTGTCACCAGTGGCGGTCAGGTCGCGGGCCAGCGTCCCCTCCAGCGTGGCCTTGACCTCCTCGGCGCTGGCGTTGACCAGTTGGAAAACCTTCTGGACGACCTGCGGCCCGGTCTGGGGCGTGGGGCGGTCTACCTGGGCGAGCAGGGTGAGGGCGGCGTCCACGTCATTCTTGATGCCGCTGACGATAAGCTGCGACGACGCGCCGTACTGGGTCAGGCTCAGATTCGGATAGCGTGCCTTCACGAAGTTGACGACATCCGCCGGACTCCCCTGGGCCGTGTAGATCACCTGGCTCTGCGGCACCGACGCCACCTGCGCCTTGGGAACGTCAATCGTCGAAATGAAGCTGCGGACCTTTGCGGTGTCCTCCGCCGTGCCGCCCACGATCAGGCGGTTGTTCTCGGTGTCGGTGACGATCTTGAGGGTCCCTGCCAGGACGTAACCGTCGAACTGGCGCACCTTGTCCACAATCGCGCCGCTGGAATCCCGGATGGGCAGCTCGGTGTAGGTGCGCTCCCCGAAGAACTCCAGCGCCCGCTGGTACGCGTACTGGGCGTTGATGTTGCTGAGGGGTACCGCGAGCTGTGCGGGCCGCTGGCTGATGCGCAGCACCTGGCCGTTGCCGACGCGGACCACGCTGTATTGCAGCTCGTACACGTCCATCAGGAGGGGCCAGACCTCGTTGAAGGGCTTGTTGACGAAGCTGTAGGCGATGGGCTTGGCGCTCAGTTCCTGGGGCCGACCTATGGCAGAGGCATATCCCAGGCTGCCCGTGGTCGAGACGCTCTGGGTGTTGCTGCCGCCGGCCGTGCTGGTCGTGGTCGTGGAGGAGCTGGTCGTCAGGGCACCGTCGATCAGGGCCAGCGCATCGACATTGAAGTTGAACACCACCTCATAGCCGGCGCTCTTTGCCAGCGCGGCCAGCAGCATGGAGAGGGGGCCACGGTAGCTGCCCGTATTCACGCTCACGGGCGAGGAGGTCAGTTGGGGGTCAACGCGCGCCTGTACGGCAGGAGCAGCACTCTGCACGGAAGCGGGGGCGGTCTGCGCGGCGGCCATGCCGAGCGCGGCGGTCAGCAGGAGGGCGTATCTCTTCATGGCTCACCTTTTGTCGAGTTCCAGGGTCTTGGTGTCGTTGCCCAGCGCGAGGGTGACGCTGGTGGCGGTCACTTCGCGCACCACCACGTCCGAATCGGGGAGGGTCTGGCCGACCGACACGACCAGGAAACCGTCCTGGCCGTGGAAAATTGCGGTGTTCACCGGCCCGAGGACGGCGGCGTTGAACGCGAGGTCGCGGCTCTGCACCAGGCGGTCGAGGGGGTTGGTCGCGGCGGCCGTGCCGGTGGCCGGGGCAGCGCTGTCCGCGCCCAGTTGCGTGATGGGCTGCGGCGTGCCGGGGGTGGGCAGCGCGGTGACGGTCTGGCCGCCCGCCGTGCCCGCAGGCGTGGGCGTGCCCGCGGCGTCGGTGGTGCTGTTCCCGGCGGGCGCGCGGCCCAGCAGACCGTTCAGGTCGAGGTTGCCCTGCGGCACACTGACCCCGGCGACGGGCGGCTGCATGGGTGCGGACGGGGTGGGGGTGGCGGGGCGACCCGTCGGGGCCGCGCCTGCCGGGGTGCCGGGGCGGGTTGCGGGGCGAGTCACGGGCACCGTGGCCGTCGGAAGAGTGGGGCGGGGCGGCGTCAGGGTGACCGGCTCTGTCCTGGGCACGCTGCTGCTTGCCCCCGGCAGGGTCGGGGTCGGGAACGCGCCGCCCGTCACGCTGGGCGTGTTCACGCTGGTGGGGCGGCCGGTGCCGGGGATGGGCGAGATGGCGAGCGCGCCGGTATCCCGGCTCTCGGGCACGCGGACCACCGGGCTGGCGGCCTCGTTGCCGGGCAGGCGGCTGCCCGCCGGGGTGACCGGGGCCTGGGCCGTGACCGGGGCGGACGCGGTGCCTGCCCCCGCCCCGTCCGTGACGACGGACAGGGGGCGGAAGGGGTTCACGGTGGGCAGCGCCGCCAGGGGCGTATCCGGGTTGATGCCGCCGGGGATGGGCGGCGTTTCCTCCGCTGGGGTGCTGGTCGCGCCGGAATCCACCTGGCCGAAGGCCGGGAGGGAAGGCACCTCGACCTGTCCGGCGGGTTGCACGGCATTCACGTCCGTGCCGGTGCCCTGGGCCGCCTCCGCCTGGGAGGCCGGGGCCGTCGGCTGGGTGGGGGGGTCACTGGTGGGTGTGGCGGACGGGGTCTGGGCCAGGGTGTCCGCGCTGCGGCCACTGGTCCACACGTACCAGCCGCCCACCAGCGCCACCATCAGCAGCAGGACCAGCAGCAGCTTCATCTCGCGCGAGAGGTTCAGGGCGGTGGGTTTGGCCGGCTTCACCGAATTGCGGGTCACTGGGCACCTCCCTGGGGAGCCGCCGGGGGCGCGGCGGGGGCCGCGGGTGCGCCGCCCTCAGCGGCAGTGCCCGAGGCCTGCTGCTGGTCGTAGGTGTACACGGTGAGGTTCAGCGTGCCCTCCAGCTTCGGGTTAAAGGAGGTGGCCTGCGGCAGTTGCAGGTTCAGGCCGCCGACGGTCGTGAACCGGTTCATGGTTTCCAGCGAACGCAGCGCCCGGAACACCTGCGCGAACTGCCCGCTCAGGCTGAGGTTCAGGTTGATGGGCCGCACGCCGCCGGGCAGCCCGGTTCCGGTTCCGGCCTGCACATTGAAGGTGTTCATCTGCGCGCCCGCCGCGCTCACGTTGCGCCGCACCTCGTCCAGAACGCTACCGAACTGTGCGGTGGCGGGAAGTGCCCGCAGAAACTGGTCGCGCTCGCCCTCCAGGCGCGTCACGGTGCTGCGCAGCTCGGGCAGGCCACGCTGGGCGGCGCGGTAGCGCTCGGCGGTCATGCGGGTGGTGTCCACTTCGCCCTGAAGCTGGCTGATTTCCTGGAGGCGGACCTGATAGCGCCCGAAGTACCAGCCCAGCAGCAGCACCACGCAGAGGCCCAGCAGGGCCAGGAACAGGGAACGCGGGGCGAGCTTAACGGACATTGCTGCCTCCTGCCGGGGTGGCGGGCGCGGCAGGCGCGGCGGCGGGGGTCGCGCTCCCGGCCGGGTCCGCAGGGGCTGCGCCGGTGGTCTGGGTGCCCGGCTCGCCCACCAGTCCCACCGACGCGGCGAAGGTATACCGGCCCGTGTCGCCTTCCTGCCCCAGGCTGCGGAAGTCCACCGCGAAGTTCGGGCTGTTCTCGTAGGCGTTCAGGAAGTTGATCACCGACTGCTGGCTGCGCGCGGTGCCCGCGAGGTCGAACTCGCGCACCACGTTCTTGCCGGCGTAGATGCCGCCCTGTTGCTTGGAGGCCAGCGCGCCGGCGTCCAGCGGTTTGACGTTCATGCTGGTGATCGCTACGCCACCGCCGCGCGGAAGCTGGGCGGAAAAGGTCGCCACATCGTTCGTCCAGTACGTCTTGCCGTTCCGGAGCTGTTCCGCGACCGCCGTGACGTCTTCCAGGGTGCGCTGGGTGGCGAGCAGGCGGTCGTATTCCTGCTTGGCAGGAGTCAGGGCCGCGATCTCGCCATTGAGCCTATCCTGCTCGCCGCGCAGGCGGCTGACCTGCGAGCCGACCAGCAGTTCGGGAATCAGGATGGCGGCGGCGGTCAGGGGCAGCAGCGCGTAGGTCGCGTAACGCCAGGCGTCGGGCTGGCTGCGGCGGCGCTCCTGCTGGGGAAGCAGGTTGATCTCGATCATGAGGACTGCACCCCCCTCAGCGCCAGCCCCAGCGGCACGGTGAACTCGGCGGCGTTGGCCTGGAGGTAGCCGGTGTCCACGTTGGCCTGGTCGGTCTGCACGCTCAGCCAGGGGCTGCCCACCGCCACCCGGAAGCCCAGCGCGTCACTGATGGCGCTGCTCAGGCCGCGCAGCTTGGCCCCGCCCCCCGCGATAAAGGTCCGGTCGATCACCACGTCGCCCGACTGCACGCGGTAGAACTCCAGCGAGCGGCGAATCTCGGTGATCAGGTCGCCCAGCACCGGGCGGATCACCTCGAACACGCGCGCCGGGCTGTACTGCTCGCGCGACAGGTCGAAGTTCAGCAGGTCTTCCTCGTCCTCGGTGGGGGTGGTGGCGGTCGCGTAGCCCAGCTTGACGTCCTCGGCGGCGCTGAAGTCCAGGTCAAAGGCCTTCTGCAGGGCCGTGGTGAAGTCGTCGGCGGCCACGCCGATGTTGCGGGCCATCAGAATCCGCTCGCCGCGCACCAGGCTGATCACGCTGCTGCTCGCGCCGATTTCCAGCACCAGCGCCACCTCGCCCGCCTCGGTGTAGTTGGTGCCCACCAGGGTCTGCTTGTTGAGGTGCTCGCCCAGCAGGTTGCCGCGCAGCGCACGCAGCGCCGCGAAGCTCTTGAGGTCCACGACCGTGGGTTCCAGCCCCGCCAGCCGCAGCACCTCCACCTGCCGCGCCACCGCCTCGCTGGGGGCCGCGGCGATCACGGCCTCCATCTGCCCTTCCTCGGGGATGTCGGTGGGGTCGTCGAGCAGGTCGAAATCCAGGTTGACCTCGTCGATGGGGTAGGGGATGTAACGCTCCGCCTCCCACTTGATGGCCTCCTGGAGGTCCTTGCGCTCCATGCGGGGCACCATGATGTTGCGCGTGACCGCCGACTGGTTGGGCACGGCGGTCACGGCCTGACGGGTGGTGATGTGGTGTTCGGCCAGCAGGTTCTTCAGCTCGGTCGCCACCGCCTGCGGCTCGATCACCAGGCCGTCGCGCATGCTGCCGATGGGCGTGGGGACCATCACCGCGTGCTGGAGCACCGGCGGCGCACCAGGGCGCAGCGCCACCACCTTGATGGTGCTGGTCCCGATCTCCACGCCGATGGCACTCTGGCGCGGACTCATGAGGCGTTGGAATAGGCTCGACATTCTCCCTCCAGAAGCGGGCGGTATTTAGGGGTGACTCATCTGCGGGCAGGACCGCTCCGGCAGGAAGAGGAGAGGCAGAGAGGCGTGAAAAGGCAAAGGGGGGTGCATGAGCGTCTCATGCAACCACCCACCCACTTACGGAACTCTGACAGCCTCGGAACGCCTTGCTGGACGTGGTTTTGAGCGTATCTCAACGGAGGCCGGAGCGGGAACGGACACCCCCGGAACATGAAGACGGGTGGGCAGGCCACGGCCGCCCGTTTCCCGCCCCTCCGTCTCAGCGCATCAGCGGGGTCAGGTCCACACCGAAGACGCGGACCGTGCCGCCCGGCGCGACCGTGACCACATCCGCCCCGACCAGGCCCACGCGGCCCGGGCCGTGCGGCACGCTCGCCAACACCCGGCCCGCCGCGTCCAGCCGTTGCAGCGCCGTGCCCGTCAGGCGGTAGGTGCCGGTCAGGGTCGTCACCCCCGGCAGGCTCACCGAACGCGCCCCGGTGGGGGTGGCCTCCAGCAGCGGCTCCGGGGCCGTCTCGACCACCAGGCCGTCCGGCACGCGCCGCAATGCGCCCGCCAGGACCACGTAATCCTGACCGTCGCCGCCCGTGATCGCTGCCGTGGGTGCCCCCACCACGCCGGGAGCCGGGCGGCCGTCAAAGGCCACGGCGCTGCCGTCCTCGCGGTAGGCACGGGTGGACGAGACGGCCACCACCCGGCCCACCGGCACGGAGCGCGCCGCGCGGTCGAGCGTCACCAGCAGTCCGGCCCCCGGCAGGGCGGCCCAGGCGTCCCCCCCGTTCCAGGCCACCCCCACCGCCGCGCCCGGCAGCGCCGGACACACGGCCCGGTAGGACGGTGCCCGCGCCACGCAGGCCCGCCCCGCATCCACCCACGCGACCCCTTCCGGGGCATAGGCCGCGCTGAAGCTGGGGACGGCGGTGCGTGGGGCGGTGGCGGGAGCGCAGGCGGCGAGGGGCAGCAGGCCGAGGGCCGAAAGCAGAAGGCGGCGCATGGGCGCATTGTTCAGGAACGTACGCTGTGGGGCATGAGGCTGCCCCTGACCGCCCTGCAACGCACCCCACAGGAGAAGCAGGACATCGCCCTGAGCTGGCGGCGGCCTGACCTGAACTTCTTCGCGGCGGGGGCCTGCCACGTCCTCGCCTTCGCGTTTCTGGAGACTTACCCGCGCGCCGGATTCCGGCCACGCTTCATCCGCCCGGTGGCGGGATGTGGGGGGGCACACGTGTACGTGACGAACGGCCTCACGGCCTTCGACGCACAGGGGTATGTGCCCGAAGCCGAACTGCTGGCCCTGCACCGTGCCGCTTACCAGGCGGAGAACCCGGCGTGGCGGGCGGAGGTGCTGGACCTGGAGGTGCCCCTGGCGGAGTTCTGCGCCGCCCACCACCACCGCCCACCCTGGGATTTCCCGCCGGGGGTGTGGGAAAGGGCGCTGGCCTACCTGTCGCGGTTTCCCGCCCCGCCCTCCCGCGCCGACGGCTGACCGCTGACCGCTGACCGCTCCCTCAGCAGCGCCTCCACCACCACGTCCAGCCCCACGCCCTCCTGCGCGCGCTTTTCCGGTGTCCACGAGATGCCGCGGCTGGCCTTGACCAGCACCACGTCGCCGTCCCGCACCTCGGCGAGCAGGTCGGCCAGCAGCTCGGGCACCGTACGGTGGGCACGCTCGCCCAGTTCGGCGGCGAACTCGCCCACGCCGTAGGTGAGGTCGGCCTTCTCCCGCGCGTGTGCGCCCACCTGCGCGTGCAACTCGCGCTCCGTCTCGCCCAGTTCCAGCATCCGCCCCAGCACGCTGATACGCCGGCCCGGCAGAGCGGCGAGGGCGTCCAGTGCCGCCGTGACCGCCAGGGGCGAGGCGTTGTAGGCGTCGTCGATAACGGTGAAGCGGCCCGGATGCACGCGGTAGCGGCCCCCCGGCACCTGCACCCGCGAGAGCCGCGCTGCCGCCTGCTCAAGCGGCACTCCGGCTTCCAGCGCCAGCGCGAGGCCCAGCACCGCCGCCTCCGCCTGCACGCGCGAGGCCAGCGGCAGCGTGACCGGCACGCCCCGGAAGGTGAACTGCGCGCCCTCCGGCGTGACCTCCAGCCCCTCGCCCGCATAGGTCACGCCCTCGCCAAAGCCGTAGGTGTCCGCGCCGGGGTAGAAGGGGGCGGCCTGGGTGCCCACCAGCCCGCGCCGCCCCTCCAGAATCACGCCCTTCTCGCGCGCCACGCCCGCCACGCTGCCGAGTTGTTCCAGGTGCGCGGCCCCCACGCTCGTCACCACGCCCACGTCGGGCCGCACGAGGTCCACCAGTTCAGCCATCTCGCCCACGCGGTCGATGCCCATCTCGACGACCAGGGGGCGGCCAGACGCTCCGTATTCCAGCAGGAAGCAGGCGATGGCGGGCATCGTGTTGTAGACGGGCATGAAGTGCGCGTCCAGCGCCGCCGCCGCGTAGCTCTTGGCGGTCGTCTTGCCCACGCTGCCGGTGATGCCCACCACCCGCCCGTTCCTGGCCCGTTCCGTCCGTGCCCAGGCGAACAGGGCCTCCCGTGCGTCCGGAACCCGCACCGCCCGTTCCACGTCCAGGTCGGTCAGGACGAAGGGCGCACCCGCCGCCAGCGCCGCCTCCACGAACCGGTTGCCGTGCATCTTCTCGCCCGGCAGCGCCGCGAACGCGACCTCCGGCCCCGCCTCCCGCGAATCCCAGGTGAGGCGCGCGGCGGGCCGGGCCTCCGGGTGGACATAGGCGGTGAAAGGCAGGGGGGCGTGGGGGTCGGGCATGGGGGGAAGGTAGCAAAGAGGCGGGGGGCAGAGAACCGCTGCGGCTCCCTGCCCCCTGCTCCCTTTCCCTACACCTCCCCCCGTGCGAAGGCCGTCATCACTCCCGGTGCGGCGCTGTCGAAGCCCACCACGTCGAGCATGTCGGGCCGGGCGGGGTCCGCGATGCTGAAGCCGGTCGCGGTCAGGCCCACCACGATCAGGCGGGCGGGGATGCCCGTCTGCTGGCGGTAGCGGTCGAGGGCGACGCTGGGGTGGACCTTCCCCGCCCAGGTCTCGTTGTCGGTGTACACCACGAAGGTGTCTACCTCGACCCCGTTCGCGGCGGCCCACAGCATCGGCAGGGCGCAGTCGGTCGCGCCGAAGCTGGCGGCCTGGGCCTTGTGCATCGCCGCCTCCAGGGTGTCCTTGGGCGTGATGCCCAGCTTGCGGAACTCGCTCGCGAAGCCCATCGTCAGCGCCTCCGGCTCGGTGCGCAGGGCGACCATGCTCATGGCGGCGGCGGCCATGTTGGGCGTCAGGCCAGGGGTGCCGGCAACCTCGCCGCAGGTCATGCTGCCCGAGACGTCCAGCGCCAGCAGGTGCCGCGTTCCGGCGGGTTGCACGTTCCCGAAAGCCAGGTGGAAGGCGTCTTCCAGCGCGTCCACCACCTTCGGCACGGGGAGCCACTGGCCCCCGCCCCTCACGCCGCGGCCCTGGGCGTACACCAGGCGGGCCTTGAGCGCGTCGAGGGGGTGGATGCGGCCACGCTTCAGGGCGACGGGGTCGGTGATGCGGCCAATCACAGCTCGCGTCACCTCGCGGTCGTTCACGCCCAGCACGCCCACGCGCCCCAGGTTGCCCAGGTTGCGCAGCAGCCAGGTCAGGCCGTTCGTCGCCATCGCCGCGCGGTAGACCTCAGCGCCGCGCAGGTGGGTGGGCACCGCCTCGATGGGCAGGCCGTACTCGCGCATCAGCCGCGCGGCTTCCGCGTCCGTCCCCGCCTGCAGGGCGAGCAGGTGGCCCTCGATGACGCGCAGGGCGGGGTCGGTCGCGCCCTCCAGCACGCCGCTGACCATGAACTTCAGCACCGCGTTGCGGCTGGCGTCGGTGGCCCTGGGGTGCGCCAGGCGCAGGGCGTCACGCTGGCTCCAGCCGTCGCGGGCCTTGTACTTCACGGCCCAGAGGGCCAGGCGCTCCAGGGGCGCGTCCTCGTACACGCGGGCCACGCCGCGGCGGGTCAGGCGGCCCCAGCCGCCCAGCGCGTCCGCGAAGGCCAGGAAGTGCAGCAGCATCGTGCCGGTGCGCGCCACCTCGGGCAGCGCGTTCCAGGCGGCCTGGCGGTCGGCCGCGTTGGGCGCGGTCTTGGCAATCAGCGCCAGCACCAGCAGCGCGGGGTCGGCCTTGGGCGCGCGGTTGCCGCGCACCACGTCCAGCGTCACCCGCAGCGCCGTGGCCGCGTCCCGCTGCACGAACTCGCGCACGAAGTCGGTGGCCTGCACCGTGTGTGCCCGCGCGCCCGCGTAAAAGGTGCCGCCGTCCGTGCCCAGCACCAGGAAGCGGGTCAGGCGGCCCTCGTCGGGGAGGGCGTACACGAATCCGCCCGCGTTGTTCCTGACCTGCCGCCCGTCCAGGCGCTCGGTCTGCTTGCGGTTCTTGGGGGAGACGCTATTCAGAAGGTTCTTCATGTTTCGGCCCTCCTTTCAGGGGCGAGGGGGGGCGCTGGATTCACCAGCGGTGACAGGACACCGAGCGGTGCCGTGTGGTGGAGCGGGCGGGACTCGAACCCGCGACCCGGCCATTAAGAGTGGTAACCCTCCCGCTTCGGCCCAGGACTGGGCAAGGGGTGCCGGAAGGAGTGTTCCTGCTCTACCAACTGAGCTACCGCTCCACGCGGGGGATGAAAAAAGGGAAGGGAACGGGCGGGATTCGAACCCGCGACCTCTCGATCCCAAGTCGATAAGCCTGAACCTTCGGCCCACCTGGCTCGGGAGAACCGGGGGCAAGGGGCGGCCAGGCCAAGCGCTCTATCCGCTGAGCTACCGTTCCCAGAAGAGTCCCGGCGTACCGGGAGGGGGAGATGGAGGTGGGTGCCTGGAGTCGAACCAAGGTTTACCGAGAACCCTCGCGCGTCGGCCCATTGAAGGGGCAAGGGGTGCGGAGGGGTTGAAACACCCACCATAGAAGGCCGGGGAACATAACCCTCTCGCTTCGGCCCGGAGCCGGGCGAGGGGGGGCGGAAGGGGGATATTCCCCGTGGAGCAGGCTGGTCGCCAGTGCCTATGAAGCAGGGGGCACCGCCGTCTCCCCGCTGGTCGCGGGGCGTCTTGCTGCTAGACGAAACCTGCATGAACGTTCAGGGCAAGGAGCGGACCACGGTGACGCCCGGAAGCGTTTCCCCGCAGTGGCGGAGAATCGGAAAGAGAACCGTGGCCCTGCGGCCCTGGGCCTGAGATTGAATGGAAATGACCGGACAAGGGGTGACGCTGGGATGTGAGCTACGTGACAGGTAGGTAACCCAGCGTCTCCGGCCCGGTCAGTGGGGGGGCGGCGCGCGGGCCTCCTCCTCACCTGGGGCAGAGTCTAGGGGCGGGACCCGGCACGGAACATCTGCCGGGTGGCGCAGGGGTGCGGTACGCCAGATGATGCAGAGCAGGCCGGGGAAACTCGCGCTCCCCGGCCTTCTGCCATCCGCCTTTTGCCTCCCGCCTACTCCATCGTGACCAGATAGTCGTACAGGTCCGGCCCGCCCAGGTGCGCCTCGACCTCCGCCATCGGGAACTCCCCGCCGATGCGGGCGGCGAGGGTGTCCAGGTCGTCCTGGGTCTTCTGGGGGCCGCCGAACACGGTGATGATCTCCTGCCCGGCGTAGTTGCGGTTGAGCATGTGCAGCACGCTGTCTTCCGGCGTGCCGCCTGCCTGCACCAGCTCGTCGTCCTTCAGGCCGATGACGTCGCCTTCCCTGATGTCGAGCGTCACACCTTCCTTGGTCGTGATGTTGGTCGTGCGGCTGGCGCGCGTCACCTCGAAGGTGGTCACGCGGGCGGCGGCTTCCTCCATCTCGGCGCGCAGGCTCTCGGCGTCCGCGTCCGGCTGGAAGGCCAGCGCTGCGCCGATGCCCTGGCCCAGCGTGCGGGTAGGCACGACCACCGCGCGGCCCTCCATCAGTTCCATCGCCTTCTCAGCGGCCATCAGCACGTTCTTGTTGTTGGGGAGGATCAGGACCTTCTCGGCACTCACCGAGCGCACCGCGTCCACGATGTCCTGCACGCTGGGGTTGGCGGTCTGCCCGCCCGACACGATGCGCGCGCCGAGGGAGCGGAAGAGCTTGACGAGGCCGTAGCCACTCGCCACCGCGACGAGGCCCGAGGGCGGCACCTCCTCCTCGGCCCGCGCCGCCGCGCCCGCCATGCCCAGAATCTCGGTGTGCTGCTCGGCCATGTCCTCGACCTTGGTCTTGAGCATCCGCCCGTAGCGGCCCACCGTCGCCAGCAGCGCGTCGGGTTCGTTGGTGTGGATATGGCCCTTGACGTACCCCTCCGCGCCCACCACCAGCAGGCTGTCCCCGAAGGGGCTGACCAGTTCACGGATTTCCTCGATGGGTTTCTGCGCCTCACTCATCAGGAACTCGGTGCAGTAGCCGAATTCCTCGGTCTCGAAACCCTCCTGCGCGTAGGACGTGACCTCGGGGGCCTGGGGCAGCTCGTCGCCGCGCAGGGCCGCCAGCATCCCCTGGACCACGTAGAGGTAGCCCTGGCCGCCGGAGTCGATCACGCCCGCCTGCTTCAGCGCCGGGAGCATCTCGGGCGTCTGGTCCAGCAGCTTCTGCCCGCCGAAGAGGGCGGCTTCCAGCACTGAGTCCACCGTGTCGCGGTCGTGGGGGCCGTTCGCGCCGTCGGCCACGCCGCGCGCCACGGTCAGGATGGTGCCCTCCACCGGCTTCATCACCGCGCCGTAGCCCGCCTTCTGGGCCGCGCGGAAGGCGGCGGCGAGCGTGTCGGCGTCCACCTCGGCCTTGTCGCGCAGGCACTCGGCAAAGCCCTTGAGCAGTTGCGACAGGATCACGCCGCTGTTGCCGCGCGCCCCCAGCAGCGCGCCGTAGCTGATAGCCCGCGCCACCGACGCCATGCTGTTCTCGTCGCAGGTGTCCAGCTCGCGCCGCACCGACTGCATCGTGAGGTGCATGTTGGTGCCGGTGTCGCCGTCGGGCACCGGATACACGTTCAGGGCGTTGACCTGCTCGCGGTACACGCCCAGCCAGTCGGTCGCCGTCCGCATCATGCGGGCGAGGTCGGCGGGCCGCAGGGCCTTCACACGCCCATTCGCAGGAAACTCAGGCACGCTGCACCCCCACGGCATGCACGCGCGTGGCCTTCAGTTCGATGCCCGCCTGCGTCTTCACGATGTGCTCCACCCGGTCCTTGATGTTGCGGGCCACGGTCGGGATGCTCACGCCGTAGGCGACCACCACGTACAGGTCGGCGGTGTAACTGCCGTCCTCGCGGCCCACGACCACGCCTTCGCGGGCATTGGCGCGCCCCAGCACGCGCGAGAGGCCTTCTTTCAGGTTGGCGGGGGCCATGCCGACCACGCCGGGAATCTCGTGCGCGGTCAGGCCTATCAGCGAGGCGAGCGCCGCCTCGGAAATCACGATGGAGCCAGTCACAGTAAAGGGGAGTATACGCGAGGGGGCACAGCGGGGGCAGGAGCGCGGCAGCAAAAAGCCCTCTCCGGTGGGGAGAGGGTTGGGGTGAGGGGTCCTTGTCCTCATACGGGATTGCTCTGATTCCCGGACATCTGGGAAAGCGCCAGATGTCCGTCCATCGCCGCAACCCCGTCCTTTTTGCTGCTCGCTCCGCTCGGTTGATTCCAAGGAATCAACGCAATTTGGTATCAGTCGCCCATCTGGGCTTCCGGCTGCGCCTGGGCGGCAGGCGTCATCCGCTCGGTCTGGCCCCGCAGCGGGATGGCCGGGACGAACAGGGTCACCAGGAAGCCCGCGAGGATGATCCAGATGCTGGTGCCGAACATCTTCGTCATGGAGGCGGTGAAGCCCTCCTTCATGCCGTTGATCAGCCCCTCGGCCAGCTTCTTCGCCTGCGCGTCGAGCTGGGTCCTCAACTGTGCCAGCGTGGTCTGGGTCGCCTGCTTCACGGCGGCGGGTTCCTGCGCCAGGATGCCCTGCTGGACACGCTGGGCGGTCACGGCGGCAGCCTGCGGCGTGGCGAGGGCCTGGGCGGGCAGGGCGCGGAGCTGGGTCTTGAGGGCGTCCGGGACTTCGGCGCTGCTGAGCAGGGCCTGGCGGCCGGACTCACCGTTTTTCAGCACGTCTGCGACCTGCGCCGCCTGGGCCGCCACCTTCTGGTGCACCTGCGCCTGAAGCCCGCCGCTGCCCACCAGTGCCTTGAGTTCGGCGGGGACGACCGGGTTGGCGGCCAGCGCGCGGGCGGAGGCCTGGTCGCCGTTCAGCGCCTTTTCGATCTGGGCGTACTGGGCGTCGAAGGCTTCCTGAATCTTCTTCTCGGGGCCGTTGCCCGTGCCGCTGGAGCGCAGGGCACCCAGGTCGAAGTTGTTGGCGTTCATCTGCATGCCGGGCATCTGGGGCAGGTGCTTGGGCAGTTCGGCGTGCAGGTTGTTCAGCAGCAGCGTGCCGAACACGGCCGCGCCGATGGTGGAGCCGATCTGGCGGAAGAACTGCGAGCTGGAGGTGGCGATGCCCAGTTGCTTCACCGGCACGGCGTTCTGGATGGCGAGCGTGAAGAGGCTCTGCGCCGGGCCGAGGCCCAGGCCCACGATGAACATCCGCCAGCCCAGGTCCGCGATGCTGGTCTGGGTGGTGATCTGGGTCAGCAGGTACACGCCCAGCATCAGCACGATGCCGCCGCCGATCATCCAGGGCTTGTACTTGCCGGTGCGCGCCACAATCTGGCCGACGCCGATGCTGGACAGAATCAGGCCGCCCATCAGCGGGAGCATCGAAAAGCCGCTCTTGGTGGGCGAGATGCCCAGCACCATCTGCATGTACAGCGGCAGGAACAGGATCACGCCCAGAAAGGCCATGCCCATGATGAACGAGGCCAGGTTGCCCAGCGAGAACATCCGGTTGCTGAACAGGTCCAGCGGAATGATCGCGTCTTTGGTGCGCGCCTCCACGAACAGGAAGGCGATCAGGCTGACCGCGCTCACGGCGAACAGCGTGAGGATGCGGGCGCTGTCCCAGGGGTAGGTCACGCCGCCCCAGGTCAGGGCCAGCAGCAGCGGAATGGTGGTGAGCAGAATCAGCGCTGCGCCGGGCAGGTCGATCCGGCCCCCGGCGCGGTGCGTCAGCCGGGGCATCCGGGCGACAATCAGAAAGAGGGCCAGCAGGCCCAGGGGCAGGTTCACGTAGAACACCCAGCGCCAGCTCAGGTTGTCGGTCAGGAAGCCGCCGATGGCCGGGCCGACCACGCTCGCCAGGCCGAAGATCGCGCCGAACAGGCCGCCGAACTTGGCGCGCTCGGCGGGGGGGAACATGTCGGCCAGAATGGTAAAGGCAATCGTGAACAGCGCCGCGCCGCCGAAGCCCGCCACCGCGCGGAAGGCGATCAGCTGGTTCATGCCGCCGCCCAGGAAATTGCCCAGAAACGGCTCGCCCGCCAGGCCGCTGAGGGCCGAGCCGAGCAGGAAGACCACGATGCCGAACACCAGAATCGGCTTGCGGCCGTACAGGTCCGAGAGCTTGCCGTAGATCGGCACCATCACCGTGCTGGCGAGCAGGTAGGCGGTGGTGACCCAGGAGTAGAGGTTGAAGCCCTTGAGGTCCGCGATGATCAGCGGCATCGCCGTGCTGACAATCGTCTGGCTGAGGGCCGCGAGCAGGAAGACCACCAGCAGGCCGATCAGGGTGATGCGCTTTTCCTGGTCGGTGAAGTCGGAATGGGGCAGGGAGGGGGTGGATGCGGTCATGCGGGTTCCTCTTGGGTCAGGAGTTCGAGGGCGTCGAGCAGGGCGGGCAGGGCACCGGGGTCCAGCCGGGCCAGCCGCGCCCCGGCGAGGGCGTGGACGGTGTCGAGGGTGTCGGCCACGGCGTGTTCGCCCGCCGCCGTCAGGGTCAGCCGGGTGCGGCGCGAGTCCTGCTCGTCGATATGCCGCTCGATCAGGCCCTGCTTGACCAGCTGGTCGAGGTAGCGGCTGAGCAGCGTGGCGGGCATCTGGAGCTGTTCGGCCAGCACCTTGGGGTACTGGTCGCCCCCCTGAATCCCGCGCAGGATGAAGAACTTGCGCGAGTCGAGGCCGTGCCGGGCGGCCAGCAGGGGGTCGAGTTCCTGTTTGAGCCGGCGCTGAAACCGCCACATGCTCGCCAGGAAGCGCCCCGCCTGTTCCCGCGTGGCCTGCGCCTGGGGTGGAGGAAGAGAGGTCTTGAACGTCACCACGCCACACTAAGGCAATAGTTTACTAAAGTCAACTATCCAGGATGTGATGCACTCTGCCCCGCGTCGCCCGGCGGACGGGCATGGTTTACTGCCTCCCATGCAACTCGTGAATGGGCAGGAGAGAGCGGACCTCACGCTGAAGTTTCTCGCGCCGGAGCAGGCGGACGTGCCCGCGCAGGTCACGCGGAACCTGCGGCCGGGGCAGGTGCGCCTGCTCTCGCGGGGCGCGGAGGGGGACGTGGCCGTGGCCCTGCCGCCAGCAGACGCGGCCCAGGCCCGCGACGTCGGCGCGGCGCTCGTGGGGCTGGCAACCGACCTGGGCGCGCAAAGCGTGCGGGTGGAGGAGACGGCCCACGCCGACGCCCTGGCCCTCGCCGCGCTGGCGACGGGCGACCGGGACGCGCGTTACCGGGCGGAGGCGCGGCCCGGCCCGGCCCACCTGGCGGTGGAGGGCCTGCCAGAGGCCGACCGTGCCCGCGTGGACGCCCTCGCAGCGGGGGTGCGCTTTGCCCGCGAGCTGGTGAACGCCCCGGCCAACCTCCTCAACCCGGCCACCCTGGCCCGCGAGGCCCGCAGCCTTGAGCCTCTGGGGGCCGACGTGGACGTGTGGGACGGCACCGAGATCGAGGCGCGCGGCATGGGCCTGCTGGCGGCGGTGGCGGCGGGCAGCGCCACCGGCCCGCGCCTGATTCGTGTGACCCTTCCGGCACGGGGGGAGGCCACCCGCATTATCGCCCTGGTGGGCAAGGGCGTCACCTTCGATACGGGCGGCTACTCCATCAAGCCCGCCGCGGGCATGACCACCATGAAGGGCGACATGGGCGGCGCGGCGGCGGTTCTGGGGGCGATGCATGCCCTGGCCGCCGCGCGTGACCGGCTCCCCGAGGGGGTGGAGGTCCGCGCCTACGTGCCCGCCGCCGAGAACATGGTCGGCCCCCACGCCATGCGGCCCGGCGACATCTACCGCGCCGCCAACGGCAAGACCGTGGAGGTCGTGAACACCGACGCCGAGGGCCGCCTGATTCTGGCCGACGCCCTGGCCGTCGCCTGCGACGAGGGCGCGACCGAGGTGGTGGACGTGGCGACCCTGACCGGCGCGAAGGTCGTCGCCCTGGGCAACGACGTGGCCGCCCTCTACAGCACCGACGCTGACCTGACCACACGCCTCAAGGCCAGCGCCGAGGACACCGGCGAGTTCGTGTGGGAGCTGCCCCTCCACGCGCCTTACCTGAAAGCCTTTCAGAGGGAAACCCTGGCCGACCTGCGCAACGCCGACATGGTGCCTGCGGGCGGCAGCATCAAGGCCGCCCTCTTCCTGCGTGAATTCGTCACTAGGCCCTGGGCACACCTGGACATCGCCGGGAACGCGATGAAGGAAGGCCAGGCCACCGGCTGGGGAGTGGGGACACTGGTGGGGTACGTGCTGGGAAGTTGAGGAGCGCAGGGAACACGGTCCAGGGCTGGTGGCTTTTCACGCCAACCTCTGGACCGTGTTCTTTGCAATTCAGCCTTTCCGCAAATGGTAGTAGTAATACTTATAGTAAGAGGCTGTTATAACAGCGAGGAGAACGAGCAGGAAAGTATTGAGGATTGTAAATCCGGTGGTAGCCACCCAGAAAGACGCCAGGACCGTACACAGAATCAGAATCTTTGCCAGAAACCCGTAGTAGTCGGACATCTACCCCCCTTACGTGTCGAGAAGTTGACAGGAGCTTACTCCACGAAAAGGGAGATTCGGCTGATGGACGTTTCACGCGAGCTTCCGTCGTTGAAGGGGCGGGGCAAGGAGTGGCCTGGGGAGGTCTACCGGTTTCCTTTACCAACCGGCCCAAACGTGCCCCGGCCCATTCCGCCCCGGCCTGCCCGGACGCTGAAATGCGGACATGCTAGGAAGGTTCTTCAAGAAGCCCGAGGATGACATGGGGGGGCGGGTTCCCCCCGGTCAGACGCTCACGAGCCGCTTTCCCGTCCTGACCTACGGCCCCACGCAGCACTACGCGCCGCAGGACGTGGTGGTGCGCGTGTTCGGCCTGGCCGAGGAGAAGACCTTCACCTGGGCCGACCTGCTGGCGCTGCCGCAGACCACCCTGACCTACGACATCCACTGCGTGACCCACTGGAGCAAGCTGGACACCAGCTGGACCGGCGTGCGCGTCGTGGACCTGATGGAACACCTGAAGCTGGACCCCGCGGCCCGCTACGTGATGCAGCACAGCGTGGGGGGGTACACCACCAACCTCTCGCTGGAGGACTTCACCCGCCCGGAGAACCTGCTGGCCCACACCTTCGGCGGTGAGCCGCTCGCGCCCGAGCACGGCGGACCGCTGCGGCTGGTCGTGCCGCACCTCTACTTCTGGAAGAGTGCCAAGTGGCTGACCGGGCTGGAGTTCATGGCGGGGGACAAGCCTGGCTTCTGGGAACGCAACGGCTACCATATGCGCGGCGACCCCTTCAAGGAGGAACGCTACGACGATGACTGAGGGGGAGCTTTCAGCCCTCGGCTCTCAGCCCGCGGCGGGGGAGGGCTACCTCGTCCCCGACGTGCTGCAAGAGGGGCTGACGCTGGTGCTGGTCGGCACGGCCCCCAGCCGCATCAGCGCCCGCGCGAAGGCGTACTATGCCAACCCCGAGAACAAGTTCTGGCGGGTGCTGGCGCAGACGGGCCTCACGCCCCGGCAGCTCGCCCCGCGCGAGTACCCCAGCCTGCCGCAGTACGGCATCGGCCTGACCGACGTCGCCAAGCGGCACAGCGGCGTGGACGCGGCCCTGCCGGGGGAAGCCTGGGCACCGCAGGAACTGCGGGAAAAACTCCGGCAGTACCGCCCGGCCATCGTCGCCTTTACCAGCAAGCGCGGCGCGTCCGAGACGCTGGGAGTGCCGACGGGGAAGCTGCCGTACGGCCCGCAGCCTTTGCCGCTGGAGGGTGCCGAAGTCTGGGTGCTGCCCTCTACCAGTCCGCTGGGGCACAACCATTTCCGGCTGGAGCCGTGGCAGGCGCTGGCCGACCGGGTGCGCGAGCTGCGCGCGGACCGTGAGCCGGATGGGAACCCGGACCCGGCAGAGCGCGTACCCTGACCATATGGCCCCGCGCGTCACGACCGTCCTCACCGCCGCCCGCGCCGGCTCGCGGGTGGTGCGGTATCTGATTCGGCCTGCCGGGCAGGCGGCCCGCCCCGGCCTGCGGGCACCCGACCCCTGGCTCGCGCCGCAGCCGCCCGCGCACCCCCTGCGACACGGCGCAAGTCTGGCCCGGCGCGCCCTGGGCCTGGGCGTGCTGCTGGTCATCAGCGTGCTGGGGGCGCTGCTGCTGGTGCCGCTGCTCGCGGTGCTGGGCATCGGCACGGCGTACGGCAGCCACCTGGCCGCGTGGTTCCTGGGGTTCACGCTGCTGCTGGGCCTGTTGGGCACGGTCTGGACCTTCCGCCGCGCCTCCCGCATCATCACGGCCCCACGGGAGCCGGAGGTCGTGCCCCCGGACGGGACCGCCCCCAACGCCGACGACGAGGCGGGCCTGCTGGCCCTGTGGCGGGCGGGTGAGCGTGCCCTGCCCGCCGCCCCCCGGACGGCGCTGCGGGACACCGTGCTGGCTACCCGCGAGGCGCTGCGGGCCACGGCTGACGATGCCTCGCTGGGCCGGGACGCCTTCGATGCCCGCCAGGCGGCCCGCGAGGACCTCCCCGACCTGCTGCGGACCTACCGCGCCGCGCCCCGCTCTGCCGCGACCGACGACCTGTTCCTGGGCCAGCTGCGCCTGATCGAGCGCCGGATGCAGGGCATCACCCACGACCGCCAGGCGCAGCAGACCCGCGCCCTGGAAGCCCAGCGCCGCTACCTGGAAAGCAAGTACGGGGAGGAGGAGGAGTGAGGGCCGCGCCCACCGGGGCAGGGTACGCTGGGGCATGAAGCCGCTCCTGCTGCTGGCGCTCCTTCAGGTATCCGCCGCGCTGGCGGCCCCGGCGGCCTTCCACCCCGTCCTGGTGCAGCTCCCCGGCGAGGACCGGCCGGAACTGCTGGGGGCCTGGACGCCGGGCGGCTGGCTCAGTGCGCCCCGCACCGCTCCACGCTTGCGGGGGGGCCAGGTGTACCGTCCGCTGCTTCCGTCCGGGCAGGGGGCCTCGGTCAAAGGGGGGCGGGCGGAGTCCTTTGGCCCCCCCTGTGAACTCGCGTTTGGGGTGCCGCTGACCCCGGCGGCCAGCGGGAACACCTTCCGCCTGTTCACGGACGCGGGGCTGAAGGCCTGGCCCCGGCCCGTCCTGAACCTGCCCACCACGAATGCCGTCTACCGCGACATCGTGCGCGCCGAACTCGTGAAGCGTGGGCTGAAGAATCCCCAGGTGCATCTGACGGGCCTGACCCGTGTGGACCTGAACGGCGATGGCAGGGCGGAAGTCATCGTGGAGGCGGCACACTTTGCCGAACGGTCCGGGCTGTACCCCCCGCCCGTCGGCCAGCCCGGCGATTACAGCCTGCTGCTGCTGCGTGAGGTGGTGAGGGGCCGGGTCGTGACGACGGTGCTGGGGGAACACGTCGCCCCCCTGAAGCCCTGGACCCCCGGCGACCCCGAGCCGATGCCGATGGCGCTCCTGTACCGCCTCGCAGGGGTGGCTGACCTCAACGGCGACGGGCGGATGGAACTCGTCACCTTCGGCGCGTACTACGAGGGCTACGGCCTGGACGTGCGGGAGTGGACGCCCGGCGGCTGGAAGACCCGTCTGGAGGGCGGCTGCGGGGTCTAGCCTGGCGCGAACACTTGCCCAGCAGAGCAAAACCCCCGCACCTCAGCGGGGGCCTTCGCTTTTCCGGCTGGTCGCTGGAAGCTGGTGGCTGGACGCTTACCTCAGCCGCGCCTGAATCCACCCCGCCAGCTCGCTGATCTTCACGCGCTCCTGGGCGAGCGTGTCGCGGTCACGCACCGTCACGGTGTCGGTGAGATTCGGGTCCTCGCCCTTGCCCACGGTGTCGAAGTCCACCGTCACGCAGTAGGGCGTGCCCACCTCGTCGTGGCGGCGGTAGGCCTTGCCGATGTTGCCGCTGTCCTCGTACAGCACGCGGCCCAGGCCCAGTTTCTGGAGGTCGGCCTTGATGGCGCGGGCCACGCTGGTAATTTCCTCGCGGTTGCGGGCCAGCGGAATCACCGCCACCTTGATCGGCGCGAGGTGCGGCCGCAGCTTCAGCACGATGCGCTCGGAGCCGTTCTCCAGCGTCTCCTTGGTAAAGGCTTCCGACAGCACCGCCAGCATCGCCCGGTCCACGCCCGCCGAGGGTTCAATCACGAAGGGCACGACGGGCTTCTGTGTCTCGGGGTGCGGGATGGTCAGCTTGGCGATGGAGTCTTGGTTCTCCTCCACACGCGCCTGGAGGCCCAGCTCGGCCTGCGCTTTCGTGTGGCTGCCCAGGTCGAAGTCGGTGCGGTTGGCGATGCCCTCGATTTCCTCGTAGCCCAGGGTGGGGTAGTCGTACATCAGGTCGTAGGTGCGCTTGGAGTAGTGCGCGAGGTCCTCTTTCGGCACGTCCAGAATCTGAATCTTCGAGCGCGGTACCCCCTGCGCCTCCCACCAGGCGAGGCGGGCCTCCAGCCACTTCTCGTGCCACTCCTCGTCGGTGCCGGGGGCGCAGAAGAACTCGATTTCCATCTGCTCCAGCTCGCGCACGCGGAAGATGAAGTTGCGCGGCGTGATCTCGTTGCGGAAGGCCTTGCCGATCTGCGCGATGCCGAAGGGCAGGCGGCGCGAGGTGGAGTCCACCACGTTCTTGAAGTTGGTGAAGATGCCCTGCGCGGTTTCGGGGCGCAGGTAGCCGTAGGAGTCCTCGTCGGCGGTGGGGCCGATGGTCGTCCTAAACATCATGTTGAAGGGCTTCGGCTCGGTCCAGTCGCCCACCTCGCCGCTGAAGGGGTCGCGCACGCCCGCCGCCATCAGCGCCGCGCTGGCCTGCGCCGGCCTCGCCACCAGCGCCGCCACGACGGCGGGGAAGTTCTCGACGCTCTCGCCCATCTCGGCAGCCACCTTCGCCACCACCTCCGCCTTCTGGTCCTTGACGAGGTGGTCGAGGCGGTAGCGCTTGTTGTTCTTCTTGTTGTCCACCATCGGGTCGCTGAAGGTGGCCTCGTGCCCGGAGTGGCGCAGCACCAGCCGGTGCATGATGATGGAGGCGTCCAGGCCCTCCATGTCGTCGCGCTCGTAGACGTTGGTGCGCCACCACGACGCTTTGATATTGTTCTTCAGCTCCACGCCCAGGGGGCCGTAATCGTAGAAGCCTTGCAGGCCGCCGTAAATCTCCGACCCCTGGAAAATAAAGCCCCGGCGCTTGCACAGGCTGACGAGTTCTTCCATCGAGTTCGCGGGCACAGTCTTCTCCTTTCCCGAACCGGAAAAGAACGTCCCCAGACGGCCCTTTCCCGGCTCGTCTGGGGACGCAGAAGTTAGACCCGCGCGGTTCCACCCCAGTTCCACAGCCGCGGTCTGCGGCCAGTGGCACTTTTCTCGCTTCAGCTCCCCGCCGCCCTTCCCGACGCTGCTGGCCGCCTGACTCTCACCGTCTCAGGCTCGCTCATGACTGCGCTTGCGCGGTACTCCTGCGGATCAACGCTGAGCAGAGTGTGCCGCACAGCGAGGGAGAGGGTCAAGGGTGGGCACGGTCAGCGTAGGGGGAAGCTGGCGCGCAAGCCCACCCCCGGATTCGGGCCGAGCCGCGCCATCCCTTCCAGCCGTGGGCCGCCGAAGTCGTAGCCCAGCACGCCATGCACGTTCGCCAGCAGCAGCGGCGAATACACGATCAGGGGAATGCCGGAGCCGGGGTCGCCAAAATCGGCCAGCAGGCCCGAGCCGATGCCGCCCCCGTAATAGAGACTCCCACTGTTTTTGAGCAGCGTCAGGTCCAGCCGTACCTCGGGCGCGCGGTTCAGGCCCACGTTGCCTTCCAGCAGGCCGCGCAGGTCCAGGCTCCGGCTGACGGCTCCCTGCACGCTGAGATGCCCGCCTACGGTCGCTGCCAGTCCGAAATTGTCCGGCAGGAGAGTACTCGCCTGCACCCCGAACCGCCACTGTGCCCCCTGGGCGGAGGACAGAGTCAGGAGCGTGAGGAGCGGCAGGGCTGCTTTGTGGAGAAAGGAACGTGCAGGCATGGGGGCGAGCATACCGCCCAGCTTCAGTTCAGGTCACCCCGGCCCCCGCCCTGCCCCTTCTGTTTCTCGTCGGCGCGGCGGCGCAGCTCGGCGGCGAGGTCGGTGAAGTCCTGGGGACTGGGCAGGACGCGGCGGGCCTGGCCCTTGGCCTCCTGAATGACCTTGACCTGCTCCTGCCTGCTGTCGGGCAACCCCTGGCGCTTGCGCTCGAAGTGGTTCTGCGCCACGCGCCCCAGGGCAAAGGTCCAGCCGTACACGGCGGGCGCGGTGATCAGGCCGCCGATCACCGGCAGGGCCAGTTTGGCGACGCCGCGCATCACCTGCCGGGCCAGCATGCCGTAGGCCACGGTGGCTCCGAGTTCCCGCACGATGTCCTTTGCCCGGTCGGGGGTGATTTCGAAGCCGTAGATCTTGCCGATGTGCAGCACCATCTTGGCCTGCACGGGCGTGATCAGCAGGATGTCGGCAAAGGGAACAGGTTCCACCGCAATCGCCCCGGACAGCAGCGCCGCGCTCCGGATGACCTCCTCGACGTTTTCCTCGGGGGTCAGGGCCGGGTCCACATCGAAGTTGAAGTTATCGAGAACCTGCTTGACGAGGGGCGGCAACATGGGGCGAGTGTAGCGCCGCCGCCATGCCGCACATGAGTTACCGCTCAGCAGACATTGAAGCTGCCTGCGCCTCGTTTACGGCTGGGGCCGGGGCCGCCCACATCCCAGACTCCAGTCCAAAAAGGAAGGGCGCGCCCAGGGGGGGTAGCGCGCCCTATGGAGGGAAGGATGAGGGGTGGCGTCCACCGCTCAGGACCATCGTACCCAGCCCGAATGACAGCTTTCTGACATGCGGGTGAGGTCATGGGCAGGTTGGCCCGCTGGTCTTGGCCGCAGCTTGGGAGACCGCCTGCCCGGCATGTTCAGGGGGTGCATTCGGGGGGGCGAGTGCTCAGCGCCGCCAGCGCGGGCCGTCGCGGGTGTCCTCGACCGTCACGCCGACGGCGGCGAGGGTGTCGCGCAGTTCGTCGGCCTGGGCGTACTGCTTGTTCAGGCGGTAGTGCTGCCGGGCCTGAAGCACCAGGTCCATCAGGGCGTCGACCACCTGGGTCTCGTCCTGGCGCTCGGCCGCGCCCTGGGCGAACAGGCCCAGCACGTCACCGCCCAGAGTGCGGTAGGCGTCGCGGGCGGCCTCCAGCGCCTCCCGGCCCACCTCGCCCGCACCCAGGGCCGCATTCATGTCGGTGGTCAGGCCGAACAGCGCCGCGACCGCCCTGGGGGTATTGAAGTCGTCGCGCATGGCGTCCTCGAACTCGCGGACGTGGGCAGCAATCTTTTCGCGCAGGGCCGGGTCGTTCTTCTCCGGGGCCGTCTCCAGGCGGCGCTCGACCTCGTGCAGGGCGTCGGTCAGGCGGCGGTAGCCGCTGCGAGCGCTCTCGAAGGCCGCGTCACTGAACTCGGTGATGGAGCGGTAATGGCTGCCCACCAGCAGGAAGCGGATCACCATCGGGTCGTGCTGGGCCAGGAGGTCCTTCAGGGTTGTGAAGTTGCCCTTGCTTTTGCTCATCTTCTCGCCGTTGATGGTCAGCATGTTGTTGTGCATCCAGTAGCGCGCGAAGGGATGCCCGGCCGCTTCCGACTGCGCGATCTCGGCCTCGTGGTGCGGGAATTCGAGGTCTAGGCCGCCGCCGTGGATGTCGAAGCCCTCGCCCAGATACTTCAGACTCATGGCGCTGCATTCGATGTGCCAGCCGGGAAAGCCCACGCTCCAGGGCGACTCCCAGCGCATGATGTGGGCGGGTTCGGCCTTCTTCCACAGGGCGAAGTCGCGCGGGTCGCGTTTTTCCTCGCGCACGGCCTCGCGGGTGCCTTCTTCCAGATCGTCGAGTCGGCGGCCCGAGAGCTTGCCGTACTCGGGCCAGCTCCGCACGTCGAAATACACGCTGCCGTCCGACACGTAAGCGTGGCCCCGGTCGATCAGCTCCTGGATCAGGGCGATCTGCTCGGGAATATGGCCGGTCGCGCGGGGGTTGATGCTGGGCTTGAGGATGTTCAGGGCGTCCATGTCACGCACGAAGGACCAGAAGTACTTGTCTGCGACCTCCATCGGTTCGAGCTGTTCCAGCCGGGCGCGGGCCAGCAGCTTGTCCTCGCCCTCGTCGGCGTCGTTCTGGAGGTGGCCCACGTCAGTCACGTTGGTGACGTAGCGCACGTCATAGCCGAAGTGCAGCAGCGCGCGGCGAATCACGTCGAAGGCCACCTCCTTCTTCGCGTGGCCGAGGTGCGCGTCGCTGTACACGGTGGGGCCGCACAGGTACATGCCCACCCGGCCGGGCACACTGGGCACGAAGGGCACCTTCTGGCGCTGCATGGTGTCGTAGAGGACGATGCCGGGGTCGGGCTGGCGGCCGGAAGGCCGGTCCGGTGATGTCATGACTCCTCCTGATGAGAACACAGAAATGGGCGAGAAAACAAAAAAAGCCGCCGCGCCACACAGAAGGGGCGCGGCGGCAGGGCGGGTGCGCTGCTTACCGCGGGGGAAGGCAACACAGGCTGGACATGCCCCCACTGTAGCAAAGCCCAGGCATGCTGCGGCGGGACCTGCCCGTCCCAACCTGGCAGGGCCGAACCTACCCACGCTGGGCTAAGGTTCACGCAACGCTCGCCCGCGCGCACGGCCGCCTTCCCCTCCGTATCATGGGCGGCGTGATCTCGCCCCCGAAAGCCCCCAATGCCTTTCAGTACGTCTGGCGCAGCCCCTGGGTGCGCGCCCTCGTGTTCCTGCTGCTGTTTTACGTCCTGTATCGCCTGTTGGGCCAGATCACGACGGTGGTGGTGGTGTTCGCGGTGGGCTACCTGATCGCCTACCTCGCCAACCCGATGCTCAACTGGCTGGAGCGCGGACGGGTCAAGCGCGGCCTGGGCGTCTTTTTCGTGCTGCTGCTGTTTATCGGCATCTTTGCGCTGGCGGCCGGGCTGCTCGTCACCGTCTCGACCCAGCTGATCGCCCTGATCACCGGGCTGTCGGCCCAGGTCGGGCGGCTCAATGAGATACTGGACGGCGTCTTTCAGTGGCTGGGCGCGCACGGGATTCCCGGAACCGAGGCCGTGCGGTTGCGGCTCACCGACGCGGTGCAGACGGCCTTGCAGAACCTGGGGCGCAACATCGTCCCGATCCTGCAAAACGTGCTGAGTTCCAGCGGCACCATCTTCAGCGGCCTGGTGTCTATCGGCGGCATCCTGGGCCAGGTGGTGCTGATCTTGCTGCTCAGCGTGTACCTGATGCTGGACTACAGCCGGGTGAACGCCTCGCTGCTGCGCGCCTTTCCCCGGCCCTGGCAGCCGCGCGTGCTGGAGTTCAGCGAACTGGTGGGCACGGCGGTGGGTGGCTACGTGCGCGGGCAACTGCTGATCGCCCTGTTTATCGGCGTGTTCGTGTGGCTGGGCCTGACCGCGCTGGGCATTCCCAGCGCCGCCGCCATCGGCTTCCTGGCCGGGGCCTTTAACATCGTGCCGTACCTGGGGCCGGTGATCGGCGCGACGCCCGCCCTGCTGCTGGCCCTGCCCTTCGGCTGGGTCAAGATGCTGCTGGTGATCGTGGTGTTCGTGGCCGCCAACCAGATCGAGGGCAACTTCCTGAGTCCCTACATCCTCAGCAAGACCACCGACCTGCACCCCGTCACGGTGCTGCTCGCCATCCTGATCGGCGCGTCGCTGCTGGGCTTCGCCGGGGCGCTGCTCTCGGTACCCGCCGTCGCCCTGGGCAAACTGATGCTGGACAAGTATTACTTTCCGAGCCGGGTATATACGGAAGGGCCATAGGCGCGGCGCAGAAGGCGAAAGGCAGAAGGCAGATGGCGGGAGCTTCCCAAAGCCATCTGCCTTCCGCTTTCAGCCTTCTGCCAGCAACTCCACCTGTCGCCCGTCCGGGTCCAGCACAAAGGCCATGTCGCGCCCGCCGGGGCTGGGCTGGAGGTCGCGGGTGACGGGCACGCCCGCCGCGCGCAGGTCGGGGAGGAGGGCGCGCAGGTCCGGCACGTGCAGGGCGATGTGTTCGGCCCAGTGGGGATGGGGGGCGGGGGCCTCACCGGGCACCTCGAAGAATTGCAGGCGGCCCCCAGCCTCCTGAGCTTGGCCGAGGCGGACCACACCGCGCCGGAAGCCCTCGGCGGTCGTGAGGTCTTTTTCCACCACGCCGCCCAGCCGGCTGTAAAAGGCGAGGACCGCGCCCAGGTCGCGGGTCAGGAAGGACACGTGTTTCAGCATCAGGGCGAGGGTAGCGCGTAGCCTGGGCCTATGCCCCCGCCTCCCTGGACGCTGACCGGGCGCGGCCTGATGGCGCTGTATACCCCCGCGCCGCAGGCCGGTCTGGGTGCCCTGATGCTGCTTCGCTACGCCACGTCCCCCGTCGGCCCCTACGACGAGCTGCTGTGGGCCGAGGCGGGCCGCGCCAGTCCTGCCGGGCCGCGCCCCCGCGTGCGCTCCATCGTGGTGAGCACCAAAGAAAGCGTGGTGTGGGGGCGGCGCAACTGGGGCCTGCCGAAGCGGCTCGCGCAGTTCGAGTGGCAGGAAGACGGGCGGCAGGGTCAGGTCCGCGTGACCGGGGAGGACGGGCAGCCCGTTGCCCATCTGGCCTTCCGCACGGGTGGCCCGCGCCTGCCCGTGACGACGGCCCTGGTGCCCCCGGCCTGGCGCACGCTGGCGCAACCGCCGCTGGACGAGGGTGGGGACTGGTGCCTGACGCGCGTGGGGGCGAGCGGACACGCAGGCCTGGCCCGCCTGACCGTCCTGCACACGGACGGCCTGTATTTGCCCCTGCGCCATACCCGGCCACGCCTGACGCTGGGGGTGCCGGACTTCCGGCTGGTGTTTCCTGTGCCCGAGCGGAGGGGGTTCAAAAAGGCGCATGAATAGCGTGTGCGTTCCTCACGGAAGAACGCGGCCCGGTGGCGCTCAGGCCACGTCCAGAAACCAGTGCAGGTGTCCGCAGTTCGCGCAGGCGAAGTAGGAGGCGCTCCGGTTCATCCAGTCCAGGCCCAGCAGCGTCATTCCCTGCGTGTTGAGCTGAGCCTCACCCCGGTGAAAGAGGTCGTGTTGGCAATGGGCGCAGGTCAGGCCCTTGCCCGCGCGGGTGACGGCGTGGGGTTCGGGAGGTGTGGATGCAAAGAAGCCCATATGTTCCGGTACGTTCCCAGTCGGGCAGACGTTCCTGCCTCCTTCCCTGAACTGCCCCCCACCTGACCGTTCGTTCGGGGTGCATTGTCCCCCGTGGGCGGTGGAATAGTACGGTTATGGAATACCGCAAACTGCTGGGCACCGATCTCACCGTCAGCGCGGTGGGCTTCGGCGTGTGGACGGTCGGCACGACGTGGTGGGGCGTCAAGGACGACCAGATGGCCGAGCGCCTGCTGCGCCGCGCCCTGGACCTGGGCATCACCTTCTTCGACAACGCGGACACCTACGCTTCCGGCCACGCCGAGGAACTCCAGCGCCGCGTGCTGGGGGGCGTGCGCGCCCAGATTGTCATCGGCACCAAGTTCGGCTACGACATCTACAACCACCCCGAGCGCCCCGGCCAGCAGGAGCGCCCGCACGACTGGACGCCCGAGTACCTGCGCAAGGCGCTGGAAGGCAGCCTGAAGCGCCTGGGCACCGACTACATCGACTACTACCAGCTTCACAACCCCCGCCTGGACGCCATCCAGAAAGACGACCTCTGGGCCGAGCTGGAGCAGCTCAAGGCCGAGGGCCTGATTCGCGCCTACGGCACCGCCCTCGGTCCCGCCCTGAACGAGCGGCAGATTGAAGAAGGCATCGAGACCATCCGCCTGCGCCACGCGCCCACCCAGATCATCTACAACCTGCTGGAGCAGGTGCTGGGTGAGCAGATTCTCCCGGTGGCCGAACAGGAGGGCGTGAGCGTAATGGCCCGCGTGCCGCACGCTTCGGGGCTGCTGGAAGGCTACATGACCCTCGACACCGAGTTCGAGCCGGGCGACCACCGCAACTGGCGCATGACCACCAACGCCCGCCGCAAGGCCTGGATGGAAGACGGCCTGAAGAAGGTCGAGCAACTCGAAGTGCAGTTCCTGAACGGGCGCACCATCGGCCAGCTCGCCCTCCAGTTCGCGCTGCGTTCGCCCGCGATGGCGAGCGTCATCCCCAACATCTACGACGGGAAGGGGCTGGAAGAATACGCCGCCACCTTCGACGCCGCGCCCCTGACCGACGCCGAGTACGACGCGATGCAGACGCTTTACCGCGCGAACTTCGGCCTCACCCACGACCTGCGCGGGCAGGAGGTGGCGCGGTGAGTGAGCGGCCAGCAGCCAGCGACCAGCCGCCAGCGGAGACGCCGCCGACCACGGGAGGGCGTCCGGGTGGTGCCCCCGGTGGGCGTCCCAAAATGATGGTGGACCTCGACCCCAGCGGGCAGGTGACGCAGCGGGAGCCGGACCGGGCGCAGCGGCAGTTTCTGAACTACGCCTTCTTCAAGCTCGACCCCGCGTTCCGGCGGCTGCCCCAGGGTGAGCGCGAGGAACTCAAGGCCGAGTTTCTCGCGGCGGCCCAGGGCTGGGTCACGGACGCGCCCGCCGAGAAGGGGCTGATTCAGCGCACCTACAGCCTAGTGGGCGTTCGCAGCGACGTGGATTTCATGCTCTGGCGCATCGCCTTCGACGTGCGCGAGTTTCAGGAGGCGCAGGCCCGCCTGAACCGCACGCGGCTGATGGGCTACCTCACGCAGCCGTACAACTTCGTCTCCATGAACAAGCGCAGCCAGTACGTGAACCGCGTCGAGGGCAGCGGGCACGGCCTGGAAATCCTGCCGGGGCAGGGGCAGTTCCTCTTCATCTACCCCTTCATCAAGACCCGCCCCTGGTACGACCTGACGCCGCATTCCCGCCAGGGCATGATGGACGAACACATCTACGCCTCCGGCCCCTTCAAAGGCGTGCGCATCAACACCTCCTACTCGTACGGCATCGACGACCAGGAGTTCGTGGTCAGCTTCGACTCGGACTATCCGCAGGAGTTCGTGGACCTCGTCCACCGCCTGCGCTACACCGAGGCGAGCAACTACACGCTGCGGGACACGCCGATGTTCACGTGTGTGAAGAAGGAGCTGGCGGGCGTGCTGGACGACCTGGGCTGAGGGTTGCAGAAGGCGGAAAGCAGAAGGCAGAAGGCGGGGGAACGCTCCCGCCTTTCGCTTTGGCTGTCTGCTGGCGGCCGGAAGCTGGCCGCCCCCTCATTCCTCCAGGCTCGCCAGCCCGTGCCGCAATGCGTACAGCGCCGCCTGAGTGCGGCTTTCCAGCCCCAGCTTGCTCAACAGGCGGCTGACATGGGTTTTCACGGTCGCCTCGGTCACGCCCTGGTCGCGGGCGATGTCGCGGTTGGAGCAGCCGCGCGCGATCAGTTGCAGCACGATGACTTCCTTGGGCGTCAGCGTCTCGCGCATGTCGGGGGTGCGGAAGTCGCGCACCAGGCGGCGGGCGGCTTCCGGGTGCAGGCGCACCTCGCCCCGCGCGGCGGCGTGGATCGCGTCGGCCAGCGTGTCGGAGGAGGCGTCCTTGAGCATGTAGCTGACGGCCCCCGCCTCAATCGCGCCGTTGACCTTGTGTTCTTCCAGCGTGCTGGTCAGCGCGATGACTTCGGTGTCCGGATGGGTGCGGCGCAGCAGGCGGGTGGCCTGAATGCCGTCCATCACGGGCATCATCAGGTCCATCACCACCACGTCGGGCGTCAGGCGGTCCGCTTCCAAGAGGGCTTCCTCGCCGTTGGCGGCCTCGCCCACCACCTCGATGTGGGGGTCGAGGCCCAGGAAGAGGCGCAGGCCCTGGCGCACGACGGCGTGGTCGTCCACCAGCAGCACGCGGACGGGGGGGGTGGGGGCAGGGTCGGTCATGGGGGGGAGGCTCCTTCCGGGCGGGGGTCACGCAGCGAGAGGTCGGCGCTCTGCGCGTCGATAAAGAGGTCGAGGTCGGGGTCGTTCAGGGCCTGGGCGTCGGTGGCGGCGGTGTTGCCCTGGCGCTTCAGGCCGGGGGGCAGATGCAGGGTCGTGCGGTCGGTGAAGCGCAGCCGCAGGGACAGGCCGCGCGGAACGGTCAGCGCCACGCGGCCGCCCTCCGAACGGAAGTCGAAGGTGCCCGCCGCGCCGTCGGGCAGGTCCAGATTCACGTCGCCGTGCCCGGACGCGATGGTCGTGCGGTCGGTGCGGGGCAGCGATCCGGTCACGTCCCCGCTCAGCACGCCCACGCTGAGCGATTCCACCCGCGCGGCGGCCAGGTCGAGATTCACGTCGCCGCTCTCGGTGTTCACGCGCAGGGCGGGGGCACGCCACTCCGGACGGGCGTGCAGGGTCACGCCCCCCCCCAGCGTCACGAAGGTCAGCGGCCCGCTCTGCCGCTCCGGCAGGGTCGCCACCACCTGCCCGAAGCCGCTGCGGACGTTCAGGGTCCGCACCCGCAGGGCGTGCAGGTCCAGCCGCGTGTCGCCGTTGTAGGTGTCGGTCGTCAGCGTGACCGGCACCGCCCGCGAGAGTTGTGTGTCCAGCCGGTGCTGGAGGGACGCCGGGGCCACGCGAATCACCCCCTCGTCCAGCGGTTTCACGTTCAGGCGCAGGTCGGCATTCAGGGTGCCCCCCTCGCGCGTCACCTGCACCTGAAGGGGGTTGCGTTCGCGGTGGACGGCGCTTCCGCCCAGCGCCCCCCGACCGGGCCACGCCAGCCCCGCCACGCTGAGGTCGGTGAGGTTCCCCTCCAGCCGGATATTCAGCGCCCCCGCGCCGTTCAGGGGAAGGTCCAGCGGCGTCCGCACCGCGTTGAGACCGGGCGTGGGCGTGACCTGTTTGCCCTGCCAGCCTAGGAAAAGGCCGCCCGCCACCAGCCCCAGCCCCAGTGCAATCCGCGCCAGCACGGGGGCCAGCGGGCGCGGCGGCGTACGCTCCGCGACCGTCACGCGCCCGCCTCCTCGGCCACCGCCGGGAGGGTGAGGGTGACGGTGGTTCCCCCGCCTGGCTCACTCTGGACCTCCAGCGTCCCGCCCGCCCCCTGCGCCCGCTCGCGCATGGAACGCTGCCCCAGCGTGCCGCCGGACAGGGCCGCCGGGTCGAAGCCGCGCCCGTCGTCGCGGACTTCCAGCGTCACCGCGCCCTCCGCCTCCCGCACGTTCAGCCACACCTGTGAGGCGCGGGCGTGCTTGACCACGTTGTGCAGGGCTTCCTGCGCCACGCGGTAGGCGGCGGCCTGCGCGGCGGGGGAGAGGTGCGGCTCGCGCCCCAGGTCGGTGTGGACGGTCAGACCGTGCCGGGCTTCCAGCGCGTGGGCGTTCTGCGTGAGGGCCGCCACCAGCCCGCCTTCCTCCAGCGCGTCGGGGCGCAGGCTGAACAGCAGGGCCTTCATCTCGCTGACGCCGCCTTCCGCGAGCCGGATGGTGTAGTCCAGGCTGGCGCGGGTCCTGTCGGGGTCGCGGCCCAGCGTGGCCCGCGCGGTCTTGGCCCCCAGCGTGATGCCGTAGAGGGCCTGCGCCACGCTGTCGTGCAGCTCGCGGGCCAGCCGGGCGCGCTCCTGCTCTTCGGCCCGCTCCGAGGCCCGCCGGATAAGTTCGGCGGCGTGGAGCGCCGTGCCCGCGTGGTCCGCGATGCTCAGCAGAAAGGCCAGTTCCTCCGGCCCCGGTTGCGTGCCGGGCGCGTAGAGGGCGCGCAGGCTGCCCCCGTCCGCGCCGCCCGCCACGACGGGCAGCGTCGCCAGCGTCACGCCTCCCGCCGCGTACCGCACGTCCGCGCCGCCTGCGGGAGGCATTGCGCCGGGGCCATGCAGGGCCGGGTGGTCGGGGCCACTCGTCGCGCGCAGCGTGCCGTCCGGGGCCGTCAGCGCCACCGCCCGCGCGGTACTCGCCGCCCGTGCCTGACCCGCGAGGTCCGCGAGGGTCGCGTCCAGGTCGTCCCCCAGCGCCACCCGGCCGGCCGCCCGGCGCAGCGCCGCGACCTCCCGCCGCGCGCCGCCCTCGTCCACGGGGGCCGACAGCAGTGCGTAGGCCAGCCAGGCCCACACCCGGCCCAGCAGGTTCAGCACCCCCGCCGTGACCAGCAGTCCGCCCGCGCCTGCCAGGGCCAGCCCCGCCGCGCCCGGCCCGCTCAGGCTGACCCTGGCCCCCTGCCACGTCACCGGAAAGAGGGTGGGCTGGGTGGCCCACCAGGGCGCGGCCAGGGCCAGCAGCGACGTGCCCAGCAGCGTGCCCAGGACCAGCCAGCACACCACCGCCAGCGGCAGTTGCAGCAGGTGGAACATCAGGGCGCGGTACGTCGCGCCGTCGGCCAGGGTCGCGCGCAGCCAGGGCAGCACGCCCGCGTAGACCGGCGGCGGCGTCACCCGCGAGAAGCGCAGGCCCAGCAGCCGCGCCAGCCAGCGCTGCACGTCCGCCAGCCCCGGCACCAGCCAGAGCGTGCCCAGCAGCAGGGCCGCGCCCACCAGCAGCGGCAGCGTCAGTACGCCCGCCAGCGCCCCGCCCACCAGCAGCCCCGTGACCAGCCCGCCCAGCGGCAGCGCCAGCCCCACGTACAGCGCCGTGCGGTAGGTGCGTGCCGAGAGCAGGTCGGCCAGCGGTCCTTCGCGGCGTGGTGGAGAGGGGGCGCTCATCACGTCCATCATGCCCGCAGCGTAGGTGTCTGGGGCGGGGCCGGGCGTCCGCCGAAAGGGGGAGTCAGGGCAGGGTGTTCAGCTCGTCGGGCGGCGGGAGCAGCCGGGGATTCCAGCGTGTCTTGCCGCCGAAGGTGACGCGCCGCTCCGGGTGCGCCTGCCCGTCGCAGGGGGGCGTGGCCCGCTCGGGCACGGCCAGCGGCCACATGCTCGCCAGCGCCCGCCCCGCGATGTCCCCCACACCGACCGGGCCGAAGACCCGGCTGTCCAGGCTGCCGCCGGGGCTGCGGTTGTCGCCCATCACGAAGTAGTGTTCGGCGGGGACGGTAATTTCCGGTTGCTCCGTCTGAACGGGTGATGCGGCCACACTGTTGGCCAGCACGCTGTCGCGGTCTGGGCACAGCGTCTTCCAGAAGGGGAGGGTCCAGCGCTGGTCTACCCGCTGCCCGTTGACGTACAGTTCGCCCCGGTTCATATGCACGCGGTCGCCCGGCAGCGCCACGACCCGTTTGACGAGGTAGGGACGGTAGGCCCAGGGCAGGGAAAAGCCCCGGTACTCGCGCGTCCACTCGGCCGCGGCGCGCGGCGGCTTGAACACCACCACGTCTCCCCGCCGGTAATCGCCGAGGCCTGCCCGGTGTGCCCAGCCCTCCACTTTGGGCACCACCAGCCACTCACCGTTTCGCAGCGTGGGCATCATGCTGGCCCCGTCCACCCTGACCGCCGTCGCTCCAAACTGCGTGATCAGCAGCGCGAGAACCACCGGGAAACCCCACTCGTGCCAGAGCCGGCGCAGCCTGCCCTTCACGGGCGGGCCTCGTGGGCCGGTGGGTGGGTTGGCGGTGTGGCTAGGTTGTGCGTCCACAGGGCCGAAGCCGCGCCCCCCAGCACCCCGGCCGCCAGGCCGAGCCGCAGCAGCAGCGGCAGCGTGTGGGTGCGGGCCAGGCCCAGCGCCGTGAGCCAGGGCGGACCAAAATCGCGCAGCGCAGTGGCCCAGGCTTCCGGCTCGGTGCGGCCGCAGGTGAGGTGATCCAGCATCGCCTGATGCAGGTTGGCGTGGAGTTCAGCGTGCGCCGGCTGCCCGGAACCGGGAAGCAGCAGCCGGGTCGCCGTCCGCAGGTAAGCGGCCACGGCCGGGGGCAGGTCGGCATTCACCACAGGCTCCGCAGCGCGCGGTCAAAAGCGGCGTATCCCTCGCGGCGGCGGCGCAGTTCTGCCCGGCCCGCTTCCGTCAGGTGATAGGTCTTGATGGGCGGTCCGCCCCGGCCCGGCGTGGCCAGCGTCGCCGCGAGGTGGCCTGCCCTTTCCAGCCGGTGCAGCGCGGGGTAGAGGCTCCCCGCGTTCAGCGTGATGTGCCCCTCCGTCAGCGCTTCTACCCGTTTGGTGATCTCCAGCCCGTAGCCTTCCTCCCGCTCCAGCACGCTCAGCAGGATCAGGTCCAGGTTGCCCTTGAACAGGTTCACGTCCATCCTCGGCCTCCGGTATCAGCATCCGATATCAGGATGTGAGTCCGGTGTGGGGTGGGGGTCGCCGGGAACGGGTCAGCGTGCCAGCACCGGCAGGGGCGGCAACTCCGGCGCTTCCACCCAGGTCCGTAGCGCCGCCGCCCCCGCCTCGCCCACCTGGGTTCGGGCAAAGGCCAGCAGGTCCGCCGTGCCCAGGCTCCGGCCCGAAAAGCGGGCTGTGTAGGCGTGCAGAAAGGCCCGGAAGGCCGCGTCCCCGACCGCCGCGCGCAGGGCGTGCAGGGCCAGAGCACCCCGGCGGTAGGCGCTGCGGTCGAACAGTTGCCCGGCCTGGGTGGCGACCAGCGGGCGGGTGCCCCCCTGCGCCAGCGTGGCGTGCCAGCGTGCGGCCACCGCCTGCCCGTCCCCGCCCTGCGTCTCGGTCCACAGCAGTTCCGCGTAGGTGGCGAAGCCCTCATTCAGCCACACGTCGGCCCAGGTCGCGGGTGACACGTCGTCCCCGAACCACTGGTGCGCGAGTTCGTGAACGGCGGTGCGCTCGCTGGTCGTGGGCGGCATGGTGGAGAGCGTCGCCGTTTCCAGCGCGGGCAGCGGGGGCGCGACCACCGCCACGCCGTAAGCCCCGAACGGGTACGGGCCGAACCAGTCCGCCAGCACGCGGAGCATCTCGTCGGTGTGGGCATAGGGGGTGCGCGTGCTGTCCAGCGTCCCTGCCGGGGAATAGTCACGCCGCGCCACCGGCGAGCCGTTCACCCCCACCGGGACGGCCGGGGACACCACCCGCTCGAAGCGGTTCACCTGAACGGCCAGGGCATAGGTCGGGATGGGCTGCGCCTGCGTGAAGACGAAGGTGCGGGTGCCGTTGCCCTCCACCACCGGCCCCTCGACCCCGCTCGCCGCCGCCGTGTACCCCACTGGGACGGTCACGCGCGTGGTGAAGGTGGCCTTGTCGCTGGGGTGGTCGTTCGACGGCAGGAAGGCGTGGGTGCCGTTCGGCTCGCTGAAGGCGAAGTTCGATCCGGGCTGGTCCGCCGCTGCCGGGACCGCCTGCCAGCCCAGGCGCAGGGCCGGGCTGAAGTCCGGGTCGAAGATGGCCCCCGCCGTTCCCTGGTACTCCACCGTCAGGCGGGCTTCCTGTCCCGGCCGCAGCGGCGCGGGCGGCACCACCACCAGCTTCTGCGCCTCCGCCTCTGGCCGGAAGGGCACCGGCTGCCCGTTCCAGTGCGCGGCGGTCACGTCCGGCCCCAGAAAGTCCAGCCGCACCTCGGCCAGTGGGCGCGTCGCGGTCAGCGTGAGCGTCACTACGCCGCTCAGTCGCGCGGTCCCCGGTTCGGCCACCGTCAGCGCCACGTCGTAGTGCCGCACGTCCAGCCCCGCCTGTCCCAGACCGGGGAAGATGGGGTCCCCCAGCGTCGCCGTGGTCCCGGCGGAGGCGGACGGCTGCGCGAGGGCCGGCAGCGAGACGGCCAGGGCGGTTCCCAGGAGCAGCAGCAGCCTCGGCATGGGCCGCCCTAGATGGGGTAGTAGGTCCGGGCCTCGCCGCGCAGGAAGTCGCGGGTGGGCACCCAGATCAGGGGGTTGCGTTCCTCGACCTCTGGGGGCGGGCCGTAGCGGATGAGGCTCTCGACCTGGGCGAAGGGCACCCACTTCACGCCCACCACCTCGGGGTCGGTGGGGTCGAGTTCGCCGTGGAAGGTGGCCGTGAAGCGCCCGAAGTTGGCGTAACACTCGTTGCGGGTGCCGGTCAGCATCTCGCCCTCGAGCAGGCTGACGAAGCGCAGGTCGGTCACGGTCAGGCCCGTCTCGACCCGGACCTGACGCACGGCGGCGTCCGCGAGGCTCTCGCCGGGGTTGGCCTTGCCGCCCGGCAGGCCGTAGAAGATGCTGCCGTCGTCCATGCGTTCCTCGACGAGCAGCAGTTCCTGGTCGCGGACGAGGTAGACGTGTGCGGCGCGCTTGATGGGCAGGGTGCGCGACAGGTGGCTCATGTGCGCCGCAGTCTAGCGGGCAGGGGGCGGGGGTGGGTGTGGAAAAGAAGCTATCAGCCGTCAGCCCTCAGCGGCTCCGGCTGTCAGCAGCGTCAGCACGTCTTCAGGCAGGCGGGCCGGGCGGTAGGTCTTGTCGGTGGCGATGTGGCGTGTCTCACCGGTCGCCAGCAGTTCCCCCTCCGCGCCCGGCTCCCCCCGCCACAGTTCGTAGGTGAAGGTGAGGGTGCGCGAGCGGACGCTGGAGACGCGCGTCACGAGGGTGAGGTGGTCGTCGTAGCGGGCAGCGCGGCGGTATTCCACGTTCAGGCCCGACAGCATCAGGTAGTAGCCGCGCGCCTCGACCTCGGCGTAGGGGAGGCCCAGCTGGTGCATCAGCTCGCCGCGCCCCACCTCGAACCAGACCGGGTAGTTCGCGTGGTGCGCCACCCCCATCGCGTCCGTCTCGGCGTAGCGCACGCGCAGGTCGCTGCGGCTTTGGGGGGGGGCGGCCAGCGGCGCGGTCACAGCATCCCCCGTTCGTCGGCCGAGCGGAACTCCAGCGTCGGCGTGCGGCGCATCCGCACATGGGCCGAGATTTCGCGTTGCAGGTGCCCGCGCGCGTGCGTCAGGGCGTCGAGCAGCGCGGGCATATCCGCCCCCATCGCGCTCACGTACACGCGGGCCAGGCCGTAGTCGGGGGTCACACTGACCCGCTCGACCGTGACAATCAGCGGCACGCGGGGGTCACGCAGGCCCGCAATGGCCTCACTCAGGACGCGCGTGATCTGTGACTCCACCTGCGCGGGCTTCAAGGGCGGCCTCCGGGGTGGGGAAGAAGGAACTTCATCGCTGCATGGTACGGGAAGAAGGCTATGAGCCATGGCTATGAAAAAGCGGGCTGACGCCAGAGGCCAGAGCGACCGGGTGCCTGTTCATAGCTCACCGCTCATCGCTCACAGCCCTACCTCGCGTACCGCCGCCCGGTGTACCCCGTGAACACCCCGATGCCGTATGCCACCTTGCGGACGCTGTTCACCACGGCCTGACCGTTCCAGGCCAGGCCCGCGCTGCTGCCGCCGTCGAGGAGCAGGGCGTCGCGCACGCCGAGCTGGGCCATCACCTTGCCCATCTCGGTGGTGGTGAGTTTGGCGTGGGTGGTCACGAACACCAGGTCGCGGTTGCTTTGCAGCCCGACAGCGCTGCGGGCCGCCCGCCCGAAGAGGGCCGGGTCGCGGAAGGCGCTGGCGTACTGCCGGACCACCGCCCCGCCGTTGAGGATGCGTGGGCCGGTGGCAATCACGGTTTCCATGCCGTGCCAGGACGCCTCCAGCGGGAGGCCCAGCAGCGGCGTGGTGCTGGGCATGATGGCCGCCCGGTTGTCGGGCGTGATGGCCAGCGCGGCGGGAATACGGCCCCAGGAGAGCAGGCGGCCCTGCATCACCAGGTCGCCGGCGGGCACGTAGGAGCGCGGGTGAAAGTAACTGCCGTTCACGACCGCCCGCGCGCCGCTCGTCCGCGCGAGGCTGCCCACCGTGGCCCCCACGCCCACCCCCAGGCCCGAGCGGGGCAGCACGGGCGCGACCAGCACGTTGCGCCAGCGCAGGTCCACCCGCAGCACGTGAACGGGAATGTTCAGCGCCCGCACCTGCTGCACGGTGAGGGGTGCCCGCCGGGGCTGGGGCGGAATGGGCACCGGCATGCGCCGGGGCACCAGCAGCCGCTGGCCGGGATAGAGCCGCCGCTGCACGCGGCTCAGGCCGTTGAGGCGGGCCAGCCCGTCGGGGGTGGTGCGGTAGGTGCGCGCCAGCCCCTCCAGCGTCTCGCGCGGCCCGACCCGCACGTACCCGTAGATCACCCGCACCTCGGTGGTGGGCCGGGGGGCCGGGGCGCGGGGCACAGGGGCGCTTCCCTGCGCCGTCACCGTGCCGCGCGGGGGCACCCGCAGCCGCTGGCCGACCCGGATCAGGTTGCCGCTCAGCCCGTTCGCCGCGCGCAGGGCCGCCACGCTGACCCCGGCCCGCCGCGCGATGTGGCCCAGGGTGTCGCCCGCGCGGACGGTGTAGGTGCTGAACCCCGCAGCAGCGGTTTTCCCACCCGGCCGTGCCGCGACCGGGGCCAGGGAAGCGGGCACCGGGCCGCTCATCCGCAGGGTCTGGCCGGGCCGGATAGTGTTGTTCTTCAGGCGGTTGAGGGCCTTGATCCGCTCCACGCTGACGCCGCTGCGCCGGGCGATGCCGTAGAGGGTATCGCCCTTCTTGACCGTCACGGTCTGGGGGGCGGCGAGCGCACCGGGAAGCAGGACACAGAGCAGAAGGGCCAGCAGGGCGGTGCGGCGGGGCATTGCCGTTCAGGGGAGCATGTCCGCCCAGCCCGCAGATGAGCTGAAGCTGACGGGCGGGTTTAACTGCGCCGGGTGACCTGGCTGCGGGCGGTCCGGAAGGGACCCAGCGGCGTGTAGCCCGCACGCCGCAGGTCGTGGTCCAGCTCGGCCGCGCCCAGGTGAGGGCGGCGGGGCCGGGCCTCCAGCGTCGCGTCGCCCAGCCGGGCCACCGGCCAGGCGCGCACCTCCCAGTCGGCCAGGGCGGGGGCGGTCGCCCGGCCGTCCGGCGTGATGGCCTCCACCATCAGCAGGCCGAACACCTCCGGGCCGCGTGGGCAGGGGAGCGGGGGAACGGGCAGGGCGGGAACCAGCGGAACTCGCGTCATGGGGCAACCTCCTCCGGCTTCAGGGTGCGCCGGACTGGGCCGCGCAGGACATCGGGCGCAGGGGAGGCGGGCACGGCCGGGCATCGGGTGGGCCGATGGGGCCGCCGCCCCGGGTGACTAGAATCGGAGCCATGACCGACCGACTCCCGCCCGCCCCGGCCCAGGCCCCCTCGCTGGCGCAGCTCCGGGCGCTGATCGCGGTCGTGGATGCGGGGGGCTTCGGGGAGGCAGCGGCGGAACTGGGTGTTTCGCAGTCCTCGCTGAGTGAGGCGGTCGCGCGGCTGGAGGCGCTGGCGGGCCGCCCGCTGCTGCGGCGCACACCCGCCGGAACCTTCGCCACCGAGGCAGGGCTGCGGACCCTGGGCCACGCCCGCGCCGCCGTCCAGGCCGCCGCCGACGCCCTGCTGGCCGCGCAGGAGGAGGGCGCGCTGGCGGGCACGCTGCGCGTGGCGTCTTTCCGGTCCACCGCCACCCACCTGCTGCCGCCCGCACTGGCCGCCTTCCGGGCGAGGCATCCGGGCGTGACCGTGATCCTGCTGGACGCCGAAAGCTGCGGCGGCGGGCCAGAAGCCGTCCGGGCGGGCCGGGTGGATGCCGGCCTGATCGTGGCCGACGAGGCCCCCGACCTGCGGCTGACCCCCCTGGTGCAAGACGACTACCTGTTCGCCGCCCCCAGCGCACGTGGCACCCACCCCGTCACGCTCGCGGACCTGGCGGCCCAGCCCCTGATCCTGCCGCCGCTGCGCGACTCCTGTCACCGGCGGGTGCGCGGCTACCTCACGGCGCGCGGCGTGCCGCTCACCCACATCATGGAAGTCGAGCAGGACAGCGTGACCCTCTCGATGGTGGGCCACGGCCTGGGCGTGACTATCATGCCGCGGCTGGCGCTGCTGCCCCTGCCGCCCGGTCTGGTCGTCCTGCCCCTGCCCGAACCCCTCACCCGGCCCCTCGCGCTCGCCGTGCTGCCGCAGCGGGCTGCCCTCCCCCTGCTGCGTGCCTTTACCGGGGCCGTGCTGGAGACGCTCGGAAAGATGGGAACGCCGAACGGGACCGGGGAGGTGCAGGAACCGGCCGCCCCTCTGCTGCGCACCACTTCGAACTGACCGGGGGAACACAAAAAACAGGCCAGCCCGCGCGGCTGACCTGCCCGGAGAAAATTGTGCTCAGCCCTCGAAGGGTTTCCCGAGGGCGCGCGGCGCGGCGCTGCGGCCCGTGAAGATCAGGGCGATGATGGTGATCAGGTACGGCAGCGCCGTGACCAGGGTGGGGGGCAGCAGGTCGGTGCCGCCCAGCGTGATGGCGAGGGCCTGGAGAAAGCCGAACAGCAGGGTCGCGCCCAGCACGCCCAGCGGTTTCCACTGCCCGAAGATCAGCGCCGCCAGCGAGATGAAGCCCAGGCCCGCGCTGATGTTGCGCACGTAGGAGTCGAGGTTCCCGATGCTCAGGAACACGCCCGCCGTGCCCGCCAGCAGCCCCGACAGGATCACGCCGCTGTAGCGCATGCGCCGCACGTTCACGCCCATGCTGGCCGCCGCGCCGGGATGCTCGCCGGTCGCGCGCAGCCTCAGCCCGTAGGGGGTGCGGTACAGCACGTACCACGTGACCGCCACCAGCAGGAACGCGAAGTACACCGGCGGGCTGAAGCGCAGTTCCCCGGCACCCCACAGCGGCAGGCCGTGCGGCACCTTGGGACTCTCGGTGCTGGTGCCGTACAGCGCGGTCAGAATCACCGACGGCACCCCGGTCGCCAGCAGGTTGATCGCCGTACCGCTGATTACCTGATCGGCGCGGTACTTGATGCTGACCACCGCGTGAACCCAGGCGATCAGGCCGCCGACCAGCGCCCCCGCCAGCCAGCCCACCCAGGGGGCCAGCGCGCCCAGCACCGGGTCAAGCGTGTAGGTCACGATGGCCCCCGCCAGCGCCCCGAAGATGATCAGGCCGTCCAGCGCGATGTTCACCACGCCGCTGCGCTCGCTAAATAAGCCACCCAGCGCCGTGAGCAGCAGCGGCACCACGCTGCGAATAAAGGTCGCCAGGAAGGCGGTGGTCACGAGTTGGGCGAACAGGCCTTCCATTTAAAGAACCTCCACGTTGAGCGTGAGCGAAACGGCGAGCAGAGCGAGTCGGAGATGATGCGTCCGGATGGAGGTCTGGAGGGACGCTTCCCCCTCGCGGCCCGGAAGACCGGAAACTGGACGCATTTACTTGCTCCCTTCGCGTTCCCGGTCGAGTTCGACCTGGGCATTCACCTCGCTGCTGCGCCCCACGTTGGGGACGGGGGTGGCGCGTTCGGCAGCGGCCCCGGCGGGGCTGAGGTGGCCCGCCTCGGCGGGGCCGGTGCTGCCCGCGGCGGCCACCAGTTGCGGGGGCGGCGGGTCGGTCACGCGGCGGCTGAGGAAGCCCCCCGCCGCGATAAACAGCACGATTAGCGCCTTGAGGACCGTCACGAGGTTGCGGTCCACCTGATTGAGTTTCTGCTGCACGTCCACGCCGCCGGTGTCGATGGTTCCGAACAGCACGCTGGCGGCCACCACGCCCACCGGCGTGCTCTGGCCCATCAGCGCCACCGCGATGCCGTCGAAGCCGACGTTCACGGGCATGTTGCCCTTGAGGCGGTACTCGTCCAGCGCGCCGCCGTTCACGTAGTGCGTGCCGGCCAGCCCCGCGAACATCCCCGCTATGGTCATCGCCAGGATGGTATTGCGCGCCACGCTGATGCCGCCGTATTCCGCCGCGCGGGGCGAGAGGCCCACCGCCCGCAGCGCGTAGCCGGCCGCCGTGCGCCACATCAGCACGCCGAACACGCCCACACCTATCAGCGCGATCAGGAAGCTGGCGTTGAGCTGGCTGCCCGCGATCTGCACCGGAATTCCGATGCGCCAGGTCAGCAGGCCCAACACCAGCGCGGCGGCCAGCGCGATCAGGCCCCCGCGTGCCCGGCGACCCAGTGCCCAGCGCGCGATGAAGTACGTCGCCAGCGCCACCAGCGGCGCAATCGACAGGGCCGTGGCCCCGCCCTGCCCCACGTTGAAGAGGCCCAGCAGCGTGGGCAGGCGCGAGCCGGGTTGCAGGTCGTAGCTCGCGGGTTCGTAGCCGGGGGCCTTGAAGGGCAGGTGGTACTCGCGCCCCAGGAACGGGAAGGTGTCGCTGCCGATCATGAAGATGAAGATCGCCGACGCGACGTAGTTCAGCATGATGGTGTTGATGACCTCGCTGGAGCCGAAGCGGGCCTTGAGGAGGCCGGGAATCGCGCCCCACAGCGCGCCGCCCAGCCCCGCCGCGATCACCGAGAGCGGCAGCAGCCCCCAGCCCAGGCTGGCCGGGCCGTACACGCCCACCAGCATCGCGGCAATCGCCCCCAGCGTCAGTTGACCTGGCGCGCCGACGTTAAAGAGGCCGGTGCGGAAGGCAAAGGCCACCGAGAGGCCCGTAAAGATCAGCGGCGTGGCGAGCTTCAGACTGTCCAGAAAGGGGTTCAGGGCCGTGACCGGCGCGAACAGCGTGGAGTACACGAAGTACACCAGGTCACTCTTGGCGAGCCAGCCGCCCCACAGCGAGAAGGGCGTGCCGCTGGTATTCACGGCGGGTTGCACGATCAGCACGACCACCGCGCCCACCAGCACCGCCAGCCCGATGGCGACGGCGGGCACCAGCAGGCCGCGCAGCCGGTTGAGCCGCTCCCACCACGCCGGGCGGGCACTCAGCCCCGCCCCGGCCGTGATCAGGCCCGCCACGATGGGTAGAAACAGACCCAGGTTCATGCCCCCCTGGGCATAGAAGTTCCGGAGCTGCCGTTTGGCCCCCGGCCGCAGTGTGGTGTCGGCGGCGATCCGCGCGGTCTCGGCGCTGAGGCCCGAGCCGAGCACCCACACCGCCGCCACCGCCGTCACAAAGGCCAGCAGCCCGGTGATCCAGAACCAGTTCGCGCGGCGCACCGCGCCCACAATGCTGGCGACCAGCAGGGCCAGCGTGGCCCACCCCAGCGCCAGCACCGTGCCGGTGGGGGGCAGCGGGGCGTCCGGATTGGCCGTGAGGTTGAAGACGCCGCCGCTGAGGTGCAGCAGCACCGCGTCCGCGTCGAAGCCGCGCCCCAGCGTCGCCAGCGGAAACAGCAGCAGCCCGGCGGCCGCGACAGCGCTCGCCGTCAGCGCGATTCTGGCCGCCGTCGGCGAGGGGCGGGAGTCGGGAGCAAGGGTCATACGAACTCCGCAAAGCTGCGCGGCCGTCTCCGGAGAGGGGCCGACCGGAGCGGGCAGGCGCAAGGGCGAAGGGGGCGAGGTGGACTGGCAAAGCGGCACAGCAGAGGCCTTTCCGGTGCTGTCCCGGAAGGCACGGTGGGGAGCGGAAGCCGTATCACGCCGACATTGTACGGGCCTGAAGATGGCTCACATAAGCGGCTCAGCCTCTTTCCCTGCTATCCTCGCCTGCGGTATGGAACGCACCTTTGCCATGATCAAGCCCGACGGCGTGCGCCGCGGCCTGACCCCCGAGATTCTCGCCCGTATTCAGCAGAAGGGTTACCGCGTGGTCGGCCTCAAGCAGATGCTGATTCCCCGCGAGGTCGCCGAAACGCACTACGGCGAACACCGCGAGCGCCCCTTCTTCGGGGAACTGGTGGACTTCATCACCGGCGGTCCGGTTGTCGCCATCGCCCTGGAAGGCGAGAACGCCATCGCCGGCTGGCGCGCGATGATGGGAGCCACCAACCCCGCCAACGCCGCCCCCGGCACCATCCGCGCCGACTTCGCCACCACCACCGGCGAGAACGTGACCCACGGCAGCGACTCCCCCGAGAGCGCCGCGCGGGAACTGGGACTGTTCTTTGGGGAAGGCGAGCTGCTGGCGTAAGCGGCCAGCCGCCAGCTTCCAGCCGCCAGCAAAGAAGGCGAACGCCCTGGCCCAGGCCGGGGCCTTTTTTGTGCTGGCCGCTGGAAGCTGGCGGCTCACCTGAACGCCGACAACAGCTCCGGCTCCTGCCCCGCCGCGAACCCCCGCGTCAGCAGGCGCAGGCCTTCCGGGGTGGACAGGATCAGCACGCTCTCCAGGCGGCCCCCGGCAGGGCGCAGGCCCTCGCCCCGGGGGGTCTGGACGGTGCGGGCATCCTGGCCGGCGAGGTCGCGGGCGGTGAAGCGGGGTCCCTGGACCAGCATCTCCCAGGAGAGGGGGCGGTTGTTGCCGTCGTAGCGGACGGTGATGGCCTGGGCGGGCAGCGGCGGGCGGCTGGTCCACACGTCGCGGCGCAGGCCGCCGCCGATGCGGTCGCGGATGTCGGCCTGGGCGTCGTAGCTGCCGTTGGCGGTAAACAGCACGCGGGCCGTGAGGTCGGGTTCGGCCTTCGGGCCGCAGCCGGGGAGCGCCGACGTCAGCAGGGCGGCGAGGGCGAGAAGGGCGGGGAGGCGCTGCATGGGGGCACCATACGCCCCCCGGCCGTGTGCGAGCATGCCGAACGTGGAACCGCACCGCCTCGCGCTGCTCGTGACTGCCGGGCTGCTCGCCGGGCTGCTGCTGCTGGGCCTGAGCCTGCAACGGGGCTGGCGGCGCGCTGCTCCGGGGGCGCGGCTGGCCCACTGGCCGCACCACGCGCTGTTCTTCGCGGTGTGTGCGGGAACGCTGCTCTCGCTGGGCCTGGGCTGGTGGGCTGGGGCGCGGGCCTGGGCGCTGCTGCCCGCGCTGGCGCTGCTGCTGACCATGCCGCGCACCCGCCCCGGCCGCGCCGACCACTGGCAACGGGCGCTCGTCTGCGCTGCCGCGTTTGCCCTGGGCGCGTGGGGGGCGTGGTAGCCCGGCGCGGGGTGATAGGCCCCGTGTCACCGCGCGGCGAAAAACACCAGATCGAGTGCGGGCGGGACCTGCCCGAGCAGGCGGATCATCTGGACGATCTGCGCCGTGTGCCGCACCTCGTGCTGCATGACGTGCCACAGCACCTCGTCCACCGTGCTCGTCTCGGGGCGGTTTTCGTCGACCGGGACGCGGCGGTCGGTCGCCGCCTGTGCCATCAGCTCGGGCCAGCGGGCCAGCGTGTCTTTCTCGACGGCCTCCCAGTACGCGAGCAGCTCCTCCAGGGGCCTGTCCTGATGGTGCCAGTACTCGTCGGCGGAGGCGGGGGGCGTCCAGCCAAAGTGTTCCCGCACCAGCGGCTGGCCCAGGATGTCGCCCCGGAACCAGCCGTCCTCGACCACGGCGACGTGCATCACCAGGTCCTTGACGCAGCGTGCCCCATCCGTTGGAATCACGGCCCGCGAGAGCTGTTCGTCGGGAATGGACCGCAGGGTTTCCCGGAGCGCGCGGCGTGTCTGGGTCAGGTAGTGGTAGAAGGCGGCAGTATTCACTCCCTCAGGCTAGGGCCGATTCAGGTCAGGACCTGTCGGGATGGGCGTCGGCGGGACGTGTGGGCCTCCCGCAACGCGCTAGCCTGGGCACGATGACCCGCCCGCCCGCCCCCCGGACCCCGCCTGACCCCGCCCCGGCGGACCTGCCCGCCGTGGTGAGGGCCATGCTGGCCCGCCGCACCACCAATGGTCCCTTCCTGCCTGACCCGGTGTCGCGTGGGCACCAGCACCTGCTGATGCGGGCGGCGCAGGCGGCCCCCAGCCATTTCAACAGCCAGCCCTGGCGCTTTGTGCTGATCGAGAACCCGGACACCATCGCCCGGATTGCCGACATTTCCGGCGAGAGCATGACTGAGCTGATCGAGGCGGGCGTCTTTTTCGAGCGCTACCGCCGCTACTTCCGCTTCAGCGCGGCTGAGATGGACGAGCGGCGCGACGGCATCCACATCGACCACCTGCCGGGGCCGCTGCGGCCCTTTACCCGGCAGGTCTTTTCCGACGCGGGCCTGAAACTCCTGCGTCAACTCGGGGTGGCCCGCAAGCTGGGCGAGGACAACCGCAAGCTCGTCGCGGGCAGTCCCCTGCTGCTGGCCGCGCTGCTTGACCGCACCGAGTACCGCCCCGGCGAACTCAGCGCCTTTTACAGCGTCTTCGGACTGGGGGCGGCAGTCGAGAACATCTGGAACACGGTCGGGTCGCTGGGCATGGGCATCCAGTTCGTCTCCACGCCGATGGAAATCCCGCGGCAATGGCAGGCGATCCGCGACCTGCTGCGCGTGCCGGAGAACCTCGAACTGATGGCGGTGTACCGCCTGGGCTACCTGCCCGAGGGAGAGCGGCGGCCCACCATCGACTGGAGCAGCCGCCACCGCAAGAGGCTCTCGCAGTTCGTGAGCCGCGAAACTTGCGACGTGCCCGAGCGCGGGGAGCCGGAAGCCGAGGAGGCGCGCGGCTGATGAGGGAACGCTCTGCCCGCCTTCTTTCATCCGTCCCCCTTCCCTCACCCCTGAGCCGTCACAATGCGCGGCGGAGGAGCAGACCATGACCGACACCACCCTGCGGGGAACCACCCTGAACGCCGCCCAGAGCGGCACCTTCCAGATCGGCGGCGACCTGACGGTCAATCGCCTGGGCTTCGGCGCGATGCGGATCACCGGGGAGGGGGTCTGGGGCGAACCGGCCGACCGTGAGGGGGCGCTCGCCACGCTGCGCCGCCTGCCCGAGCTGGGCGTCAACCTGATCGACACCGCCGACTCCTACGGCCCCGCCGTCAGCGAGGAACTGATCCGCGAGGCGCTGCACCCCTACGACACGGTAGTGGTCGCCACCAAGGGCGGCCTGACCCGCACCGGCCCGAACGTCTGGCCGCCGTGTGGCCGCCCCGAGTACCTGATTCAGCAGGCGGAGCTGTCACGCCGCCGCCTGGGGGTGGAGCGCATCGACCTGTGGCAGCTTCACCGCATCGACCCCAAGGTGCCCCGCGACGAGCAGTTCGCGGCGGTGCGCGAGCTGATGGACCGCGGCGTGATCCGGCACGCGGGCCTCAGCGAGGTGAGCGTCGAGGAGATCGAGGCCGCGCGGCGCGTGTTCCCGGTGGCGACGGTGCAGAACCTCTACAACCTGGTGAGCCGCAAGTCGGAGGACGTGCTGGACTACTGCGGGCGCGAGGGCCTGGGCTTCCTGCCCTGGTACCCACTCGCGGCGGGCCGCCTGGCCCAGGAGGGCAGCGTGCTGGCCGAGGTCGCCGCGCGCCTGGGGGCCACACCCTCGCAGGTGGCGCTCGCCTGGGTGCTGCGGCGCAGCCCCGTCATGCTGCCCATCCCCGGTACCGGCAAGGTGCGGCACCTGGAAGAGAACGTGGCCGCCGCGGGCCTCCACCTCACCGACGAGGATTTCCGGCTGCTCGACGAGGTGGGCCGCGAGGAGTGGCAGCGGCAGCAGGCGGCACGAGGCTGAAGATGGACCCGGTGAACCTGGTCGAGAAGTTCGGGCAATTCGACGACGCCTGGAACCCCAGGGTGGTGGCGGAGCTGAACGGCCAGCAGGTCAAGGTGGCGAAGCTCCGGGGCGAGTTCGTCTGGCACCACCACGACCACGAGGACGAACTGTTCTGGGTGATCCGGGGCCGCCTGTGCCTGCGCTTCCGGGACGGCGACGTGCGGCTGGGCGAGGGCGAGTTCCTGGTCGTGCCGCGCGGTGTCGAGCATCTGCCGGTGGCCGAGACGGAGGAGGTGTGGGTGGTGCTGTTCGAACCCGCCTCGACCCTCAACACCGGGAACCTGCGGGGCGAGCGGACCCGCGAGACGCTGGAGCGGTTGTAGGCGGGCACGAGTTTCCCCTCGAATACGGCGGCCCAGCAGTGTCAAAAACGGTTCAACCCGAGGTGAGCGAGGAGGAACGTTGAGGGTTGCCGGGATAAGGCATTCTCGAATCAGCGCTTTCCCGATTTCGTCGGGGGTTGGGCGGAACCCGTATAAACCCTAAAGGCCGCGTCAGGCCCACCGTGCCTTCCCGCACGGTCACCGCGTGTGGAGGGGGGAGAATGCGCCATGCTTTCTGCCCCCACGGTGCGTTCCCTGGTCACGGGGAATCCTCCCCACCGCACGCCCCAGACCGAGGTGCGTGAGGCGGCCCGGACCCTGTTCCCGCGCATGGCGGCGCGTGCCCACATGCTGGACGTGTTCGACAACGCGCAGATCGAGTCGCGCTCGCTGGCCCGCCCGCTGGACTGGTACCGCCAGGAACGCGGCTTTGGCGAGAAGAACGCGGTCTTTGTCGAGGAGGCCCGCGCCCTGACCCTGCGCCTGGCCCGAGAGGCCCTGGAACGGGCCGAACTTGCCCCTGCCGACGTGGACGCCGTCGTGGTGGTCAACACCAGCGGTATCAGCGCCCCCAGCCTCGACGCCTACCTGATCGAGACGCTGGGCCTGAATCGCCACGCGGCGCGCCTTCCGGTGTGGGGCCTGGGCTGCGCGGGCGGGGCAGCGGGCCTCAGCCGGGCGGCGGACCTGGTGCGCGCGGGCTTCCGGCGCGTGCTGTACGTGGCGGTTGAGCTGTGCAGCGTCACCCTGATTCACGGCGACGAGTCCAAGAGCAACTTCGTAGGCACGGCGCTGTTCTCGGACGGCGGCGCGGCGCTGGTCGTCACCGCCCCGGACGTGCCCGGCCCCCCGCCGCTGCTCACCCTGCACGGCGGCTACTCCACCCTGATCGAGGCCAGCGAGGACATCATGGGCTGGGACATCGTGGACGAGGGCCTCAAGGTCCGCTTCTCGCGCGACATCCCTACCCTGGTGCGCTCGATGATGGAGCAGAACGTGGAAGAAGCCCTGACCGCCCACGGCTGGACGCGGGACGACGTGCAGACCTTCGTCGTCCATCCCGGCGGCGTGAAGGTGGTCGCCGCCTACGAGGAAGCCCTGGACCTGCCCCCCGGCGCGCTGGACGCCAGCCGCCGCGTGCTGGCGCAGCACGGCAACATGAGCAGCGTGACCGTGCTGTTCGTGCTGGAAGAAACCCTGCGCCGCCACCCCCAGGGCCGGGGCCTGCTGAGCGCGATGGGGCCGGGCTTCAGCGCCGAGCATGTGCTGGTCGAGTTTCCGGGTGGGTGATATGAGTCTTACGGCGCATCAGAAGAGGGAGAGACACACCTTTATGGTGATTCCTTCTTCAGTGGTCGCTGTCAAAGGTCAGAGTCCTGTCGTGACCGTAATAACTGGCGAGGAATAGTTCCCAGGCACGTAGTAGCCATTCATGCTCCTCGTCCTCGAAGGCTCCTTGCATCGTCCGGTAGCATTCAGCCGCCTCCCGGTCCGGTTGAGAGGGCTTCTGGTAAGAATGGTAGTACCGCCTGATCATGTCGAATGCCAGCGTCGTGGGCCACAACTCAACTGTGTGGCCCTCCTTGCGGTAGGTGGCGTAACCTTCCTCAATCAGCCTGAGCATCCCCAGGGTCATCACGGCCACGAGACAACGATTACCCTTCTGGAACGCGCGGAAACGTTCTTCAGCGGGAGTTCGTTCACGGGTAGGCACGTGGTTCTCAGTTCGCCAGACAGGTGCAGAGAAATGGAGGTTTCAAACTGCGCTGTGGGAGTCAGCCGTTCCTTATCCCTCTAGCTGCCCTGCTCCCCATCCACGGTCTTGTCGGGGTTGGTGGTGGCTCCGCTGGCGGGTTGGCCTCCCTCCATCCCGCCGTAGGTGCTGGGGTTGCGGTCCCGCACGCCGGTCACACTGGCCTCGTCGTCCTGGGACTGGCCGGTGGTGGGCGTGTCCGCCCCCGCGTCCCGGTTGTCGTCGCTGGTCTGGTCCCAGTAGCGGTCCTGCTGGCCCTCGCTGGGCGTTTTCTCGCCGCCGGTGTCCCAGTTGGGATTGGTCTTGATGCGCTCCTGCGGCACGTTGTCCTGGGGGCCGGTCTGTCCTTCGTGTTCACTGGATGGTGGGTCGGTCATGGTGTCTCCCGGTCGCGTTCAGCGTGAGGCGTCGGGCCGGTCGCTGACCACGGCGTCCGGCAACTGCTCGACCTGTTCGGACTTCTCCTTCATCCCTGGCCGCTGCACGTCCTTGACGCCGCTGAGGTCGTCGGTGTCCTTCTGGCCGCCCTGCGGGCTGCGCTCGGCGGGCGGGTGGGGCTTGTCGTCACTCATGGTGAACCTCCCTGAACTGTGGTGTGACCCCAGCCTACCCCGCCCGCCGCCCCACACGGGTTGAGATTGTATTCATCCCCTGCGGTCCCGGTCCGGGCACCCCGCCCCTCCAATTCCCGCACCCCTGCCGTGCGAGGGGAGAGGGATAGAAGTCCTTCTGTTGTCCCTAGGGTAGAGACACCGTGCCTGCGTCAGTAACGGGGTCCGGGCCACGCGGCGCGGCTTATGATGAGGGCATCGAACCCGCCGACGCGGGCGGCCCCCTGCGGGGCAAGGAGGAACCCAGAGATGGCGATGAACCTGTTCGGTGCGCGCGACACGCTCACCACCAAAGCCGGCCAGACCCTGTATTACTACAACCTCAACAAGCTCCAGGTGGAGGGGGCCGACATCGGCCGCCTGCCCTTCAGCGTGAAGGTGCTGCTCGAAAGCGTGCTGCGCGAGGCCAACGACTACGACGTACGCCAGGAAGACGTGCGGGCCGTGGCGAACTGGAAGCCCGTCAACGAGGAAATCGAGATTCCCTTCAAGCCCGCCCGCGTGATCCTCCAGGACTTCACCGGCGTGCCCGCCGTGGTGGACCTCGCGGCGATGCGCACGGCGATGGTGGCCCTGGGCGGCGACCCTGCCAAGATCAACCCGCTGATTCCGGTGGACCTCGTGATCGACCACTCGGTGCAGGTGGACGAGTTCGGCACCGAGCTGGCGCTCCAGCACAACATGGAGCTGGAGTTCGAGCGCAACCGCGAGCGCTACGAGTTCCTGCGCTGGGGGCAGCAGGCCTTCGACAACTTCGGCGTGGTCCCGCCTGCCAGCGGCATCGTTCACCAGGTGAACCTCGAATACCTCGCCAAGGGCGTGCAGAGCCGCCCGGAAGACGACGGCGTGGTCGTGTACCCCGACTCGCTGGTGGGCACCGACTCCCACACCACCATGATCAACGGCCTGGGCATCGTGGGCTGGGGCGTGGGCGGTATCGAGGCCGAGGCCGTGATGCTGGGGCAGCCCATCTACATGCTGATGCCGGAAGTGGTGGGCTTCAAGATCACGGGCGCGATGCCCGAGGGCGCGACCGCCACCGACCTCGCGCTGCGCGTGACGCAGATGCTGCGCGAGAAGGGTGTGGTGGGCAAGTTCGTGGAGTTCTACGGCGCGGGCCTGAGCAACATGACCCTGCCCGACCGCGCGACCATCGCCAACATGGCCCCCGAGTACGGCGCGACGATGGGCTTCTTCCCCGTCGACGAGGAGGCGCTGCGTTACCTGCGCCGCACGGGCCGCCTGGAAGACGAGATCGAGCTGGTGGAGCAGTACTACCGCGCCCAGGGCATGTTCCGCACCGACGAGACGCCCGACCCGGTCTTTACCGACAATATGGAACTCGACCTCTCGACCATCGTGCCCAGCCTGGCGGGTCCCAAGCGCCCGCAGGACCGCGTGAACCTGGCGGACATGCACAGCGTCTTTGCTGAGGCGCTCGCCGCCCCCGTCAAGAACCGTGGCTTCGAACTGCCCGCGGACAAGCTGGACGACCAGGGCACCGTCGGCGGCACCGAGATCAAGATCGGGCACGGCGCGGTGACGCTGGCCTCCATCACCTCCTGCACGAACACCAGCAACCCCAGCGTGCTGATCGCGGCGGGCCTGGTCGCCAAGAAGGCGGTCGAGCGTGGCCTGCGGCCCAAGCCCTGGGTCAAGACCAGCCTCGCGCCCGGATCGCGCGTCGTGACCGAGTACCTGGAAAACGCGGGCCTGCAAACCTACCTCGACCAGATCGGCTTCAACACCGTCGGTTATGGCTGCATGACCTGCATCGGGAACTCCGGTCCCCTCCCCGAACCCGTCGTGCAGGCTATCGAGGAAGGCAACCTGGTGGTCGCCAGCGTGCTGTCGGGCAACCGCAACTTCGAGGGCCGCGTGAACCCGTACATCAAGGCGAACTACCTCGCCTCGCCGCCCCTGGTGGTGGCCTACGCGCTGGCGGGCACGGTCGTGAACGACATCGTGAGCGACCCCATCGCCACCGATGCGGACGGCCAGCCCGTGTACCTGCGTGACCTGTGGCCCACCAACGCCGAGATCGCGCAGATCATGGATCAGGCCATCAACGCCGAGATGTTCGCGCGGGTCTACAACGGCATCGAGAAGAGCAACGCCGAGTGGAACGCGATCCCCGTCAGCGAGGGCGCGCTGTACAACTGGAACCCCGAGTCCACCTACATCCAGAACCCACCCTTCTTCGAGAACCTGGCGGGCGGTCCCAGCGAGATTGTCAGCATCGAGGGCGCGCGTGCGCTGGTGAAGGTCGGGGACTCGGTGACGACCGACCACATCAGCCCGGCGGGCAGCTTCAAGTCCGACACCCCCGCGGGCCGCTACCTGCTGGAGCGCGGCATCCAGCCCAAGGACTTCAACTCCTACGGCTCGCGCCGCGGCAACGACCGCATCATGACGCGCGGCACCTTCGCCAACATCCGCCTGAAGAACCAGCTCGCCCCCGGCACGGAAGGCGGCTTCACCACCGACTTCACCGACAACCAGACCACGACCATCTTCGACGCCGCCCAGAGCTACAAGGCGCAGAACATCCCGCTGCTGGTGTTCGCGGGCAAGGACTACGGCATGGGGTCGTCGCGTGACTGGGCCGCCAAGGGCACCTTCCTGCTGGGCGTGAAGGCCGTCATCGCCGAGAGCTTCGAGCGCATCCACCGCTCCAACCTCGTTGGCATGGGCGTGCTGCCCCTCCAGTACAAGGACGGCCAGACCGCCGACAGCCTGGGCATCCAGGGCGACGAGACCTTCGACATCCTCCTCCCCGCCGACCTGAAGCCCCGCCAGGACGTGACCCTGCGCGTGACCGGCAAGGACGGCGCAAGCCGCGAGATCACCCTCCAGTGCCGCATCGACACCCCGGTCGAGATCGACTACTACAAGAACGGCGGCATCCTCCAGACCGTGCTGCGCGGCATCCTGGAGCGCAGCGAGCAGGGCCAGGGCGCGACGGCGTAAGGCTGAAGCACCCAAAGCCCAAAGAGGAAGGGCCACCCCAACCTGCCGGGTGGCCCTTCCTCTTGTTGGGGCCGCTAGAGGGTCACGCCGGCGTAGATGTCGTCCAGGGACAGGGGAATGTCCAGGCAGGGCAGCGTCACCTCGTCCTGCACGATGTCTACGGTCCAGCCCTGGGGTAGGCGCTTGTACAGTTCGGCGGCCCGATTCTCGCTGTCTACCAGCAGGTAGCCCTGAAGGCTCGGCAGGCTCAGGTAGTCCTGCGCCTTGTAGGTCAGGTCCACCTGCCGGGTCGACTGGCTCAGAATTTCCACGACGAGGCAGGGGCGGGTTTCGGCCTGTCTCAGGTCCTCGTGCGGTTCGCAGATCACGACGATGTCGGGGTAATAGTAGCGGAGCCGTCCGGGGCTGCTGACCTGCACTTTCATATCACTCGCGTAGGACCAGCAGCCACGGCTTCGGGTGGCGGGAATCAGGACGGCCTGGATGTTGGTGGCGATGCGGTTGTGCGGCAGGCTCGCTCCAGCCTGCGCATACACGAAGCCGTCCACGTACTCCCGCTTGACCGGGCTGGTTTCCTCCGTGCGGAGGTACTCTTCCTCGCTGATTTTCCGCAGCACGGGGTCGCTCATGCCCCCATGCTACGCGCCCCGCTCCCAAAGGAAACGCGGCTCCCGCCACTGCCGGAGCCGCCCCCTTTTGCCTCCCCGAACGGCTATTTGCGCCGCACCCGCTCGGGCGCGAGTTCCGGCTGCGGGGTTTGCAGGCTGTGCAGCAGCAGCCCGAACACGACCAGCCCGTGCAGCGCCAGCAGGCCGAAGAGGCTAGCGCTGGGCTGGCTGGCGTGGCCGTACCCCCCGACAAGCTGAAACAGGATCAGCGTGAGCAGCACGCGCGGGCGGCGGGCGGGAAAGCGCAGGTAGGCATAGGTGCCCGCCAGGATGCTGAACAGCAGGGGGAGGGCCAACACATTGAGCATTTCTTGGCTCATGTCTCATTTTTACGGGAGGAGGAGGGGGACAATTGTGCTATCGCCTGCTGAGGCGTCCAGACAGGGGCACGTCACAGCCGGTAGCGTTCCAGTTTGGCCGGGTCCAGCCGGTGCTCGCGCAGGGCGGCCACGTCCAGCCAGCCGTCTTCAAAGGTGATGGGCCGGTCGAGCAGGTCGTCTTCCAGCTTCAGGACGAAGCTCAGTTCGCACGGCTCGGTCACTTCTTGCTGGGTGGAGAGTAGGGCGGCATGGAGGGTGCCCAGGCCGGTGCTGGCCTGCGAGCCGACCATGCCGCCCTTGCCGTGCCGGGCGGCGGCCGCGAGCATCTGGAGGCCGTCGGTGAAGCCGTTGCGGGCCGTCTTGACGTTCAGGATGTCGAAGGTGCCGAAGTCCAGTTCGCGGGCGAGGTCGGCGGGCGTGAAGCAGGAATCGTCCGCGACGATGGGCAGCAGGCCCCGCGCGTGCAGGTCGGCCCTGGCCCGCAGCTCCCGCACGGGGAGGGGTTCTTCCACGTAGGTCAGGCCCGCCTCACGCATGGCAGCCAGCGCGGCGGGGGCGGCCTCCGGCGTCAGCGTCTCGTTGCTGTCGGCGTAGAGCTGCACCTCTGCCCCGAAAGCGCGGCGCAACTCCGCAATCACCGCGAGGTCGCGGGCGTGGTCGCGGCCCACCTTCACCTTCAGGCAGCGCACCCCCGCCGCGACCACCCGCTCGGCCTCCGCGAGCATGCCGGCGGGCGTGTCGATGCCCAGGATGAAGCTCACGCGCACCCGGTGTCGCGGCCCCAGCAGCGTGTCCCACAGCGTGAGGCCCTGGGCGCGCGCACGGGCATCCCAGAGGGCCATATCCAGCGCCCCCCGCGCCGTGTGGTTGTTCGCCACGCTGTTTCGCACCCCGTTCAGGGCCGTCTCGTCCGTGATGTCCAGGCCCCGCAGGGCAGGTTCGAGGTAGCGCAGGATGGCGACCACGCTCTGCGGCGTTTCCCCGTAGATGGTGGGGCGCGGTGTGGCCTCGGCGGTGCCGACGATGCCGCCCTCCAGCGTGACGCGCACCAGGACATGTTCGGCGGCGCTCAGGGCGCTGTGTGCCCCCCAGGCCAGCGTGCCCCGCAGCGGCAGGCGGTAGGGCAGGCCCTCCACCCGCGCGACCCTGGGCGCGCTCATGCCCACGCCCGGATGGCCGCAGCCACCTGGTCCGGCGAGAGGGCCACCGTGTCCAGCACCAGCGCCCGCTCCGGCGGCAGCGTCCGCAGGAAGGCGGCGGCGGCGTCCGGGTCGTAGTGCTGCCGCTCGCTGACCACGATGCCCGTCCTGGCGAGGATGTCCGCCGCCGAACAGCCCGCACCCTCCAGCGCGGCGAGCGTGTCCAGTTCGGCGGGCGTAAATACCGCGTCCACACCCGGCAGGGCGGCCAGTCGCGCGCGCAGGTTGCCCCCCGCCGGGGCGTTCTCCAGCCGGTCGAAGGCGTCGGCGCGGCCCAGCAGGCGGCGGACCCGCACCGCGTCGGGCGCGTGCAGGGCCACGAAGCGCCAGCCGGGGAAGGTCTGCGCGGCGTACCGGACCTCCTCCAGCCCGCGCAGGCCGTCGAAGAGGGGCCGCTGGCCCCAGCAGCGCGTGTCGGCGGTCAGGGAGCCGAGGGCCTGGGCCATGCCGCCGGGGTGCCCCTCGCGGTAGCGGGCGGTCAGGCGGAAGCGTTCGGCGCGGTCGGTGATGGGCCGCCCGGCCAGCGGCAGAATCATCACCTGGTCGGTAATCTCGCGGCGGTCGGGCAGCACCCGCGCGGCCGGGTCGGCGGCCCGCAGCGCGGTGAGCGCCGTGCTTTTGCCCACACCCGTCACGCCCACCAGCACGGTCAGGGGCAACCCGGCCAGCGGCACCTCGTGCGGGCCATGTGGGGGAGCGGTATGAAGATGAGGCAGCGGCTCGGACATGCCCGGAGTCTAGGCTCCCGGCCAGCCTTAAGGTCGGCGTAAGGTTCAGTCAACCCGGCCTAAGTGGCCCACCCTCCCACCGGCCTGGAAGCGTTTCTAGACTTGGAAGTGGAGGACTTCACATGGCTCGATTGCAAGGCGACAGTGGTGGTGGCGGCAAGACAGTGCTGCTGGTCATCGTGATTCTGGTGGTGTTGTTTTTGCTGGTGTACTTCCTGTACCTCAAACCCCGCGGTCTGCTGAACTTGGGCTTCTGACGTTCGTGCGCCCGCCCGCGCTCCCCCATATTTCCCACCCCCTCACTGGAGTGACATCATGATCAAAGGCAAGGAACTGCTTGGAGAAAACATCGTCGCCATCGACACCGGCGAGCGCGTGGACAGCGTGCGCGATCTCGTGTTCGATCACCAGGCCAACCAGGTGCTGGGCCTGCTGGTCGACGAGGGGGGCTGGTTCCGCGCCGCGCGAGTGGTGCCCTTCGAGGCCGTGCGCGCCTTTGGCGAGGACGCCATCATGGTAGACAGCGCCGCCTCGGTGACGACCACCCGCGAGGACGGGCGGCTGGCCGAGGTGCTGGATTCCAAGGTCAGCCTGATCGGCATGACGCTGCTGACCACCGAGGGCGAGAACCTGGGCAAGATCGCCGACGTGTTCTTCGACGAACACACGGGCCGGGTCGAGGGGTACGAGGCGACCGGTGGGGTCTTCAGCGACCTGAGCAGTGGCCGGACCTATGTGCCCGCCCCCGAGAGCGTCCAGATCGGCGAGGACGCGGCCATCGTGCCCGTCAGCGTGGCGACGGCGATGCAGGAGCAGCAGCCGGGCGGCCTGAAGGGAGCCTTCCAGTCGGCGGGCCAGAGCGTCAGCGAGGCGTACCAGAATGCCGCCGACAGCGTGAAGGAAGGCTACGGCAACATCGCCGAGGCGACCAAGGAACGCCAGAAGGAGTACGTGGTCGGCAAGACGGCGGGCAGCGACGTGGCTCTGGACGACGGCGGCGTGCTGGTCCACCAGGGAGACGTCATCACCCAGCAGCAGGCCGAGCGCGCCGATCAGGCAGGCAAGCTGGCCTCCCTCGTCGCCGCCGCGACAGGTGGGGCACTCAGCCAGACCTACGGCAGTGTCCGCGAACGGGTGCAGAGTGGCTACGAGGACCTGCGCGGGGCTACCGCCGAGCGCCAGAAGGAATACGTGGTGGGCAAGACCGCCGCGCAGGACGTGACGGCGGACGTGGCCGACGGCGTGCAGGAAGTGCTCGTGCACCAGGGCGAGACGATCACCGCCTTCCAGGCCGACCGCGCCGAGCAGGCCGGGCGGCTGGGTGCGCTTGTCGCCGCCGCCACCGGCGGAGCCATCGAGGATCGCGTGCAGTCGCTGCGCGAACAGACCACCGCGCCGCAGGAGCCGACCCTGGAAGACACCATCGGCCGCCGGGTTAAGTCGGACGTGCGCGTGTCCGGTGGCCGCCTGCTGGCTGTCCAGGGGCAGATCGTGACCCCGGAACTGGCCGGGCGTGCCCGTCAGGCGGGGGCCGAGGCCGCCCTGATCGCCGCAACGATCGGCAGTGGGGCCACCCCGACGACGGCCGGAGCCAGTGCGGCCCTGGCGAGCGGCGTGTCCAGCGTCAGCGAGGGGGCCAGCAACCTGCTCGACCGGGCCAAGTCCTGGTTCAGCGACAAGCGGCAGGAGGCCGAGCAGGCCCTCGACCAGCGCGAGCAGGACATGCAGGAACAGCGCATCCGTGACGCCCTGGGCCGCCCCGTCACCCGCGTGATCCTCGCCCCCGACGACAGCATCATCCTGAACGTCGGCGAGATCATCACCCATAAGGCCGTGGACGCGGCCCGTTCAGGGGACGTGCTCGACATCCTGCTCGACAGCGTGAGCAAGGAAGAGGCCACCATCAACCCCCTGGTCGCCCGCCCGCACGAGACGGGAAGTGCCGCCCTCGAAGGCCAGCCCGACATCAGCGCGGCCCAGGCCGACCAGCCCGCCTCCGGCTCCGGTCACATCATCACCGACCCCAACGCCCCGAAGACGCAGGGCTGAGCGGTAGCGCAGGCGGGGCGGGCCTTCCGGGTGTGGGAGGCCCGCCCTTTGTCTGGCTCTGAGCAGTGAGCGGTGAGCTATGAACCGGCACCAGAAAGCTCTGGCCTCTGCATCTTTTTCAGAACTCAAAGCTCATGGCTCATCGCACTGAGCTTCACCGCTAATTCCTGAAAATCACCTCCTCGCGCCCGAACGAGCGCAGGGCCAGCAGGCCGGCCAGCAGCGCGCCGAGCAGGTTGGCGGCGATGGCGGTCAGGACGTGCCCGGCGGTGAGGTTGCCCCGCACCGTGTCGAGGATGGCGACCATGCTGCCGAAGAGGGGCAGGGCGTAGATGCCGCCCCCCAGGTTCAGGAAGTCGCTGAATTGCAGTAGCACGGCGGGAAAGACAATCAGCAGGGTCAGGGGTGTGACATAGGTCTGCGCCTCCTTGTAGGAGCGGGCGTAGATGCTCAGGGCAATCAGGACGGCGCTGATCAGCAGCGCAGCGCTGATCACCGTGCCCAGCAGGGCCAGCGCGCTTCCAAAGGTCAGCGTGAGCTGTCCGCCAAAGGCTTGGGTGAGTTCGGTGGGTGCCCCCGAGAGGGCCGCCCGCGCCAACACGCCACTCAGCAGGAAGCCCAGCACACTGAAACAGGCGGTCGTGAGGGCCGTGATCGTGGTGGCGAGCAGCTTCCCGGCCACGACCTCACTGCGGCGCACCGGGGACACCAGCAGGCTTTCGAGCGTGCCGCGTTCCTTCTCGCCCGCCGTGGCGTCGAGCGCGGTCGCCATCGCGCCCGTCAGGATGAAGTTCAGCATCAGCATAGGAATCAGGAAGGCGAGCTGCCCGCTGCGCCGCTCCTGCTCCGGGCTGGCGTCGATGGGGGAGAGGGTGACGGGCGTCAGCGTCTGCGCGCCCAGGCCCGCGCCCCTCAGGCGCTCCAGGGCCAGCGTGCGGTTGTACGCCTCCACGGCGGCCTGCACCTTGGCAAAGGCCCCCGTCTGCGCGCGCAGGTTGCCCAGCTTGGCGTAGACCTCCAGCTCACCGCTGCCGTCGCCCGCGCGGGTGGGCAGGGGAGAGGGGGCGCGCAGGGCGGCGTCCACCTCGCCCGCTTGCACCGCAGCTCGCGGGTCCCGGACCGACACCAGCGCCACCCCGGCGCGCGTCACCGTGCCGTCCGGCGTCTTCTCGTCGCGGGTCAGGGTCGCGCGCAGGGGAGCGGGCAGCGTGCCCACCACGCCCACCTTCTGCCGTTCCTGCGCCTGCCCGCCGATGAAGCGGCCCAGCAGGAGCGGCAGCCCCAGCGTGAACAGCGGAATCAGCAGCAGCGGAATCAGGATGGTGCTGGTCAGCGTCCGCCGGTCGCGCAGCGTGGAAAGCAGGTCGCGTGAGGCGACGCGCCAGATGTAATCAGGACGCATGCGCCGCCTCCTGCCCCCGCACCAGCGCGAAAAAGGCCCGTTCCAGATTGCGCTCGCCCGTCTGCGCCAGGATGCCGGGGACGCTCCCCACCGTCACCAGTTGCCCTTCGTGCAAAATCGCCACCCGGTCGCAGACCTCCTCCGCCTCGCTCATCACGTGGGTGGAGTACAGCGTCAGCTTGCCGGGCTGCCGCGCCGCCGCCACGAAATCCAGCAGCGTGCGCCGCGCGAAGATGTCCAGGCCGCTGGCCGCCTCGTCCAGAATCAGCACCCGTGGGTCGTGGATGACGGCGCGGGCGATCACCACCTTCTGCTTCATGCCGGTGCTGTACTCGCCCGCGCGCACGTCCAGTGTGCGGCCCAGGTCGAGTGCCTCGTCCAGCTCGGCAATCCGGGCATCGGCCTGCGCCCGGTTCAAACCATACAGCCCCGCGAAGGAGCGCAGCACCTCCCGCCCGGTCAGGCGCGCGGGTAGGCCCATACCGCCGTTCACCACGCCGATGGCCCGCCGCACCGCCTCCGGTTCGCGCAGCACGTCGTGCCCGGCCAGAGAGGCTGTGCCGGAGGTGGGCCTGAGCAGCGTGGCGATGATACGCAGCAGTGTGGTCTTTCCGGCCCCGTTCGGCCCCAGCAGCCCGAACACCTCACCCCCCTGCGCGCCGAGGCTCACCTCCCGCAGCGCCGCGTGTTTGCCGTAGGTCTTGCTCAGGTTCTGGATGTTCAGCATGGTGCCTCCCCTGGGGGAGTACGGGAGCGCGGGCGAAAACGTTTCCACCCCCACCGCACCCCCCCCTAAAGGCAGCCCGGCTCACGGTGGGGCTGGCCTGGACCGCTTACCATGGGCCACCTTTTCGGCTTCCGCCTTCTGTGTTCGCCCCTTGCTGCCAGCACATCAACCGGCCGTCAGAGACCTCATGCAATCTGCATGAGAACCTGTCACAATAGGAAAGTTGCGCTCCCAGGCGCACTTGTTTTGACTTGACCCCAAACCGGGCGGCCGCATCAGTGACGGTTTCAGCCGCTCTGCTCAATTCGGATTCTCCGGAGGATAGCGCATGTTCAACCCCCCCACCCTCGAAGACCTGCAAGAAACCCGGCGTGCCAACGAGAAGCTGGTGCTGAGGGCGCTGGAAAGCAAACCCGAATGGGTTGAGACCGAACTCGCCAAGACCACCGGCCTGGCGCTCTCGCACCTGCGCGCCGCGCTGGCGAGCCTGCTGGACCAGGGCCGCGTGCGTCGCCTGCCCGGCACCGGGACCCGCGCCGTCTACGGCCTCGCGGACCCCGGCCTGGCCGACGTGCCCGCCACGCCCCTCACCGAGGATGCCAAGCGCGTGCGTGACTACCTGGAAGGCCGCGCCGACAGTGCCCTCTACATGAGCGAGCAGCTCCGCATGACCCGCGAGGACGTGATGAAGGCGCTGTCGCTGCTCAACGCCCACGGCATGATCACCTGCACCTTCGTGGGCAGCCTGGTGATTTTCCGCCTCAAGGAAACCCAGGCCATCGGGCAGGAGCAGGCCCCCGTCCCGGCGGGCAAGAAGAAGCAGGTCGCGTAAGCCCCGCGCACCCTTTGCGGCTGGCCTCCCTCACGGGGGGCCTTTTTTTGGCTGGCTGCTTCTCTTGGGCTGGAGCGGCTGACCGGCCCCTCACCTCCGCTCTGTTATCCTGAGCTTCATGAAGCTGGTTCTCGCCGTGATTCAGGATGCCGATGCCGCCGGCCTGGTGCGTACGCTGTCGGAGAACGCCTTCGAGGTCACCAAGCTCGCCAGCACCGGCGGCTTTTTGCGCGAGGGCAACACCACCCTGATGATTGGCGTGCCCGACGAGCGCCTCGCGGAACTCAAGCGCCACGTGCAGCAGACCTGCCGCACCCGCACCCGCCTGGTTACGCCCAGCGTCCCGATGGGCGAACAGGGCGAGGGCATGGCGGCCGACCCGGTGGAGGTCGCGGTGGGCGGCGCGGTGATGTTCGTGATGGGCGTGCAGGAATTCGTGAAGGTGTGAACGGGCGAGGATGACCCAACCACATCAGCCCCTGCCGACCCTGACCCTGGGCGGCCAGCCCGTGCCCATCCTCGGCCAGGGCACCTGGATGATGGGCGAGCGCCCCGAGCGCTACCGCGAGGAACTGTACGCCCTGCAACTCGGCCTCGACCTCGGGATGACCCTGATCGACACGGCCGAGATGTACGGAAACGGCGCGTCCGAGCGGCTGGTGGGCGAGGCCCTCCGGGGCCGCCGCCACGAGGCGTTTCTGGTCAGCAAGGTGCTGCCCAGCCATGCCAGCCGCGAGGGAACGGTGCGGGCCTGTCACCAGAGCCTGAAGTGGCTGGGGACCGACCATCTCGACCTCTACCTGCTGCACTGGCGCGGTTCCGTGCCGCTGGCGGAAACCGTGGAGGCGCTGGAAGGGTTGCGGGCCTCCGGCGAGATTCGTGCCTGGGGCGTCAGCAACTTCGACCCGGCGGATATGCGGGACCTCGCACGGGTGCCGGGGGGTGAGGCGGTGGCGACCGACCAGGTCCTCTACAACCTCACCCGGCGGGGCATCGAGGTGGACCTGCTGCCGGAGTGCCAGGCGCGGGGGCTGCCCATCATGGCCTATTCGCCCGTCGAGCAGGGGCGGCTGCTGCGCCAGCCCGCCTTGCAGGAGGTGGCGCGGCGGCACGGGGCCACCCCGGCGCAGGTGGCGCTCGCCTGGGTGCTGCGCCAGCCGGGCGTGGTCGCCATTCCCAAGGCCTCCCGTGAGGCGCATGTCCGCGAGAACCGCGCGGCGCTGGACGTGCGGCTCACGCCGGAGGACCTCGCCCAGCTCGACCAGGCCTTTCCGGCCCCCACCCGGCCCGTGCCGCTGGAAATGCTGTAGTTCAGCCCGGCCTGCCCAGCCAGCCCGCTGCCCAGCGGGTCGCCAGCGGCATCACCAGGTAGGTCATGGTGGGCACGACAAGGCACATCTGCGCCAGCGACCGCCACAGCAGCGGCCAGTGCCCGACCACCGGCGCGAGCAGCAGCGCCAGCGTCACGCTGACGGGGTACAGCGCGGCCAGGGTCAGCAGCGTCATCTTCCAGCGGGGCGGCTGGCGCAGGGTGGGGCTGGCGGGGGGCGTGAACCAGAACTCCAGGCCGGGCTGCTTCTCGAAGCTGACCTGACCGTCGACCAGCGGGGCCACCCGCGCGAGCCACTCGGCGCGTTCGGGGGACAGTTCCCAGGCGGCGGCGCTCGTGAAGGTGTCGAAGCGTGAGAGCAGCGTGTATTCCCGCTCGCCCGGCGCGGGCCGGATAACGCCGGTGCCGCGGTGGCCCGGCAGCCGCGCGAGCAGCCCGATGGCCTCGGCCAGCAGGGCCTCGAACTCCGCCTCGCGGCCGGGGCGGATACGGCGGCGCACGACCAGGCTGACCGGGTCGGTGGGGGGAGCGTCTTCCAGGGTGAGGACGGGTGCGCTCATGCGCCCGCTCCTGCGGCCCCCGCAGGCTGGCGGCGCGGCCAGGCCACCAGCACCACGCCCGCCAGAATCACGCCCAGCGCGGTCCAGCCTAGGCGCGTGAGGCTCTCGCCGCCCAGGCCCACGCCCAGCAGCACCGCTACGACCGGATTCACGTAGGCGTAGCTCGTCGCCAGCGCGGGGCGGGTGTGGGCCACCAGGTACATATAGGCGCTGTAGGCGACCAGGCTCCCGAACACTGTCAGGTAGGCCAGCGCCCACAGGCTCGCCGGGGTCGGTCTGCCCCAGTGTTCGCCCAGGCCCAGTTGACCCAGCCCCAGGCTCAGCAGCAGCAGGAGCGCCCCCCCGGTCAGCATCTCGGCGGCGCTGCCCATCAGCCCGGCGGGGAGGGGCAGGTGCCGCGACCACTGGCTGCCGAAGGTCCAGCAGATGGGGGCCAGAATCAGCAGGAAGGCCGCCAGCGGCGTGGCGTGCAGTTCGCCCAGGTTCAGAAGCGCGATGCCTGCCAGCCCCACCGCGATGCCCAGCCACTCGCGCCCGCTCGTCCGCTCGCCCCACAGCCGCCCGAACAGCGCCGCGAAGAGGGGCGACACCGCAATCACCAGCGCCGCCACACTGCTGCTGGCGTCCCGCTCGGCCAGCGTGACCAGCCCGGTGCCCCCGCCCAGCAGCAGCAGGCCCACGATGGCGCTGGCCCGCCACTCCCGCCCGGTGGGCGGCGGTGCGCCCCGCCAGCGCAGGAAGCCGTAGAGCAGCGCCCCCGCTACAAGAAACCGCACGCCTAGCATCCCCAGTGGCGGCAGGCTCCCGATGGCGACCTTGATGCCGAAGTAGGTGCTGCCCCACACCACATACACCAGGGCGAGGGCCAGCAGGATGGCGGGAGTCAGGCGGGCGGTGCGGGCGGGGGCAGCAGTCACCGGGAGAGCATACGCGCCCGGATGGGGGATGCCACATGTGCGCCTCCTCGCCGGTCCGGCCCGGCCTAGACTTGCCCGGTGGTTTCTTCCGAACGGGTCTGGACGGGGGTCCTGGCCAGTGGCCTGCTGACAGTCGCGTTCCTGACGCTCGGCCCTGTTCTCCATCCGGCCCCACGGGTGCCGACCGTCACGCGGGTGGACCTGCCGCCGCCCAGGCAGGCCCAGGCCGCCGCGCCCGAGTACCCCACCACCGCGAGCGTGCAGCCGCTCATTTCGGGGAGGGTCAATCTCAATTCGGCCAGCCTGGAGCAGCTCGAAGCCCTGCCGAAGGTCGGCCCCTCCCTCGCCGCCCGCATCGTGGCGGGGCGGCCCTACCGCAGCCTCGCCGACCTCGACCGCGTGAAGGGGGTCGGCCCCTCCACCCTCGCGGCCCTGGCTCCCCTCGTGACCTTTTGATGGGTGGGCGGCACAGCGTTTCTGCCGTGCAGGTAGCTCCCGCTCCAGTGCCCTATGAACTGCCAGGGACTGCCGGACGCCTGGCCTGGCCCGTCCCGCTCGCGTTCGGGGTGATGGGCGGCATTCTGCTGGGGCTGGGGATGTGGTGGGGCGGCCTGGTGGTGCTGGCGGGGGCGCTGCTTCCCGTGCTGGATGGGAGATTTGCCCTGCTGTTGCTCGCCCTGCTGGGGGCGGGGCTGGGGTTCGGGGCGGAGCGGCTGAACGCGGCGCGTCCCGACCCCATGACGCCCTGGGTGGGGGCACAGGTCACGCTGCGGGGCGACTGGGACGGCCAGTTCCTGAGGCTGACCGAGCCGCCCGCGCGGGTGGCCCTCTCCCCGAAACCTCCCGTATCGCCGGGGCGGCTGGTCGTCAGCGGTCGTCTGGTCCGGCCCTCGGGGCGGCGGGTGCCGGGCGGCTTCGACCAGGCGGCGTGGCTGCGGGGGCAGGGCGGACTGCTCGTGCCGACGCCCACGACGGTGCTGGTCGCGGCGCGCGTGCGGGGGCACACCCCGGAAGGCGGGATGCGCGGCTGGTTTCGCCGGGGCCTGACCGCGGGGCTGGGGCCGCGTCAGGCCGCGCTGATGCAGGCCGTCGAACTCGGGGACCGGGCCGACATCGGCCGCGAGGAGTTCGCCGAGGGGTACAGCGTCCGCGATGCCTTTGCCCGCTCGGGCCTCTCGCACCTGATGGCCCTCAGCGGGCAGAACGTGGCGCTGCTGACGGGCGTGGTGGTCTGGCTGCTGATGTGGCTGCGGCTGCCGCTGGGCTGGCGGTATGCGGGCGCGCTGCTGTTCCTCGCGCCTTACCTGCTGCTCGTCGGGGTGTCTCCCAGCATCACCCGGGCGGTCTTGATGGGCGGGGCCGTTTTGCTGGCCGCCGCGCTGGGCCGGGGGCGGCCGGACCCTTACGGCGTCATCGCGCTGGCCGCCGTGGCCTGCCTGCTGCCCTTTCCGCTGTGGCTGCTGGACGTGGGGTTTCAGCTCTCGTTCCTGGCGGTGCTGGGCCTCACGCTGTCGGGCCGCCTGGCCGGGCGTCTGCCCGCGCGCTGGCCCGCCTGGCTGCGGCTGGCGCTGGCCGCGACCGTGCTGGCCGAACTCGCCACGCTGCCCGTTATCGCCGGGACTTTCGGGCAGATTCCGCTGGTGGGCCTGCCCGCCAACCTGCTCGCGGGCGTGCTGATGGCCGCGCTGGTGCCGCTGGGCTTCGTGGCGGGGTTGCTGGGGCCGCTGGCGGCAGCGGTCAACCCGCTCACCGGTCTGCTGTCCTCGCTGCTGCTGGGCGTGGTGGAACTGTTCGGCCGTGCGCCTGTTCTGACCTGGGGCACGGTGGGCGCGGCGGGATTGGTGGCCTATGGTGTGGCGGCGCTCGCCGGGGTGCTGTGGCTGCGTGGCCGCGTGTGTGCGCCTACTCTGCTGGGCACCCTGCTCGCCTGTGCCCTCCTGACCTGGCTCCCCGGCGTGCTGCGGCCCACCCGCGAACTGGTCTTTCTGGATGTGGGCCAGGGCGACAGCACGCTGGTCCGGGCGCGGGGGCTGAATCTGCTGGTGGACGGCGGCGGCTCGGTCGGTTCGGACTATGACGTGGGCGGCCGCACCGTCGTCCCCGCCCTGCGTGCCCTGGGTGTTCGGGCACTGAACGTGGTCGTCGCCACGCACGCCGATACCGACCATATCGAGGGACTGTCGGCGGTGCTGCGTGCCCTTCCTGTGGGCGAACTGTGGATCGGCCAGCGCAAGGCGGACGACCCGGTGCTCTCCGAACTGCTGACCACTGCCCGCCAGCAGGGCGTGCCCGTGCGCGAGGTGCGGCGCGGCGACCAGGTGACGGCAGATGGCGTGACCCTCACCGTGCTGTGGCCCGCGGGCCGGGTCTGGAGTACCGAGGACAATGACAACAGTGTCGCCCTCCGGGTGGAGTCGCGTGGCTTCCGCACGGCCCTGCTGGGCGACCTGCCCGACCCCGCCGAAGCGCTGATTGGCGTGGGCGACCTCGACCTGCTCAAGGCCGCGCACCACGGCAGCCGCCACAGCACGGGCGAGGCGCTGCTGAGGGAAACCACGCCCCACGACGTGCTGATCAGCGTGGGCCGCAACACCTACGGCCACCCCCACCCCGACATGCTGAAACGCATCGGGGAGGCGGGCGCGAAGGTTTGGCGCACCGACCAGCTCGGCACGGTGCGCTGGCCGCTGCCCTGAACCTCAGCCCGCGACCGCTACCCGCTGCCCCTCCCGCGCTGCCTCGAACAGCGCGTCGAGCACCCGCGCCTGCCGCACCGCGTCCTGCGGGGGATAGAGGAGGGCCTCCTCCCCCCGCGCGGCCTGCTGGAAGTGGGCGACCATCGCGGCGTAGCCGTCGTGCGGGGGAAAGGTTTCGGTGCGCTCGCCCTGCGCCGCCCGCACCCGCAGGGTCAGCGGCTCGTCGGTCTGGCTGCGAAAGACCCCGGCCATGTCGAGGCTGCCCGCCGTACCCACCACCGTCAGGCGTTGCGTGGGCGTGGCTCCCCAGTCGAAGGCACAGTCGATGCTCGCCAGGGCCTCCCCGAAGTGCAACGTGCCGCTCAGCCCCATGTCCACACCCCCCGCCGTCCAGCGGGCCTGCGCGGTCACGTGGTCCGGCTCCCCCAGCAGCAGCCGGGCGAGGTTCACCGCGTAGCAGCCCACGTCGTATAGCGCGCCGCCCCCCCTGGCCGCGTCCCAGCGAAAGTCGTCGGGGCGCGTGAGCGGAAAGCCGAAGGCCCCCCGGTAGGCCCGCACCTCCCCCAGCTCCCCGCTCGCCACGATTTCCCGCACCCGCAGCACATGCGGCTGAAAGTGGTAGGCGAAGGCTTCCAGCAGCACCCGGCCCGTTTCTGCCGCCGTTTCCGCCAGAAGTTGCGCCTCGCCCGCATTCAGGCTCAGCGGCTTCTCGGTCAGGGCGTGCTTGCCCGAACGCAGGGCGGCCTGCGTCCAGGGGAGGTGGGCGTCGTTCGGCAGAGGGTTGTAGACCGCCTGTACGTCCGAGGCGATCACGTCGGCATACGTGCCGACCTGGGGAATGCTCCAGTCGGCGGCAAAGGCGCGCGCCCGTTCGGAGTGTGGGTCGCGCACGCCCAGCACCGACACCTCGCCGCCCGCCGCGCGAATGGCCGGAATAAGTGCCCGCGCGATCCGGGCCGCGCCGAGAATCCCCCAGGTGAAGGCTGTCATGGGGGCAGCCTACCCCGGAAGCAGAAAAGGGGAGGGGGCCTGCCCGGATCGCTCCCGGCAGGCCCCCTCCCCTCAGCAGGGGCTTATTCGCCCTGCTTTTCCGTGTTCTCGGTGCTTTCGCCCTGGTCCTTCTTGTCCGAGCCGAGGCCGAACTGCGCGAAGAGGTCGGCGTACACGTCGCCCAGCTTCGTGCTGATCTTGCCGCCCTGGCTGGCGTCCTTGGCGTTGTAGTTGTAGTCGGCCCCGCCGCCGCGGCCACCGCGCCCGCCGCTGCGGCTTCCGCCGCCCTGGCCGCCGCTGTAGCGGTCGCTGCGCGCGCCGCCGCCCTGGCTGACATAGTCGCGCACCGGGCCACCGCCGCCGAGGGCGCGGCGACGCGAGAGGCTCGCGCGCTGCTCCACGGGGTCGATGTTCAGGATCACGGCCTCGATCTCGTCGCCCTTCTTGAAGAGGTCGGCGGGGTTGTTCACGCGCTGCGTGTCGAGTTCGCTGATGTGAATCAGGCCCTCAATGCCCTCCTCGATCTCCATGAAGACGCCGAAGTCGGTCATGCCGGTGATCTTGCCCTTGACGGGCGTGCCGGGCGGGTAGCGGTCAGGCAGCGCGCTCCAGGGATCATCCGTGGTCTGACGAATGCCCAGGCTGATGCGCCGGTCCTTGGGGTCGATGCGCAGGATGACGGCTTCGACCTCGTCGCCTTCCTTGAGCACCTCGTTGGGATGACGCACGCGCTTGGTCCAGCTCATCTCGCTGACGTGGACCAGTCCTTCCAGGCCGGGTTCCAGTTCCACGAACGCGCCGAAGTTGGTGAGGTTCGTGACCTTGCCCTTGACGCGCTGGCCGATGTGGTACTTCTCGACCGCACCTTCCCAGGGATCCTCGGTCAGCGACTTCATGGAGAGGTTGATGCGCTCGCGGCCCTCGTCCACGTCGATCACCTGCACCTGCACCTTGTCGCCCACCTTCACCACGTCGCGGGGGTGGTTGAAGCGCCCGAAGGTCAGCTCGCTGCGGTGCACCAGGCCGTCGATGCCGCCCAGGTTCACGAACACGCCGAAATCGGTGATCTCGACGACTTCACCCTCGAACTGCGCGCCGGGCACCAGCTTGCCGATGGTCTGCTCGCGCGCCTGGGCCTTCTGGGCCTCCATGATGGCGCGGTGGCTGATGATCACGCGGTTGCGCTTGCGGTTCAGCTCGATCAGCTTGACCATCAGCGGCTTGCCCACGTAGGGGTCCAGCTCGTTCACCCGGCGGGTGTCCACCTGGGAAGCGGGCAGGAACGCCCGGATGCCCTCGACCTGCGCCACGAGACCGCCGCGCACCTTCTCCAGCACCTCGACCTCGAAGGCCTCGTCGTTCTCCTGCATCCGCTCCAGCACGCGCCAGCCCTTGTCCTGGTCGGCCCGCTTCTTGGAGAGGACGATCTGGTTGTTCGCCAGGTCGACCCGCACGACGTACGCCTCGATCTTGTCACCGGGCTTGTACAGCTCCTGGGCCTGCTCCAGCGTGACGGGTTCGTCGCCGATCTGGTTGAGGGGAATGACGCCCTCCACCTTCGCGCCGACGTCCACCGCGATGCCCTCGTTGCCGATAAACACGACGGTGCCATCCACGATGTCGCCGCGGCTGACCGACTGGTGCTCGGTCGCCTCGCTGGCGAGCACGTCTTCCATGGTCATGGCCGGGTACTCGCGCTCGTCCGTGCTGGCGGGCGTGGTGCTGGCCGGGGTGCTGCTGGCGGCCTGAGCCTGCTGGGTCCCCTGAGTTTCCTGGGTGCCCTGCGCCTCGGTGCTGGTCTGCTCGGTGCCCGGCATGGGCTGAGTGGTCCCGCCCTCTGCGGCGGGGGTCTGGGTCTGGTCTTCCATGAACTCCTGTCCTCCTGGGTGCGCCACCCTTGCCGGGCGGGCACCACGTAACCTGCGCTCTAGCGCGGAAACGCCTCAGTGTAGCACCGCCCGTTGGGGGGGGCAAGGGCGGTTTGAACGCGGTCCATTCGATGTCGAGACAAACTGCCCGCCCGGGCAGCAACGCTTCCAGAGCGGGGGGCCGGTTGACGGGGCGCAAAGAGGCGGCTATACTCCCTCACGCTCACCACCGCAGCGGTGGGGGCAGCCAGAGCAGGCTTTGGGGCATCGTCTAATGGCAGGACGTCGGTTTCTGGCACCGTTAATCAAGGTTCGAGTCCTTGTGCCCCAGCCAAACAGGAAAAGCACCCCGCAGCAATGTGGGGTGCTTTCTTTTGCTCGTCCTCTGGGCCTGCTCCGGTGGGTACGGCCCCTGTTGTGCCTGAACTCCTCTTTGCTTTAAAAAACAAAGTGTGCCCGTCTGACCATCCCCGAATGTGCCCGGTGGTACGCTTCTTTCATGACCAGCGCCTCTCAGAATGCCCAGGATTTCGACGTGGTGATCGTCGGTGGCGGCCCCGCCGGACTGACCGCCGCCATCTACACCGGCCGCGCCAGCCTCAGCACGCTGGTGCTGGAAAAGGGGATGCCCGGCGGCCAGATCGCGCAGACCGAGGAGGTCGAGAACTACCCCGGCTTTCCCGAGCCGATTCACGGGATGGAACTCGCACAGCGCATGGTGCAGCAGGCCGAGAAGTTCGGTGCCCGCATCGAGATGGAGGAGGTGGAGGCCATCGAGGCCGCGCCGGGGAACCATCCCTACGTCTTCACCGTGCGCGGGTACGGCGGCACCTACCGCGCCAAGAGCGTGATCCTGGCGACGGGCGCGAACCCCAAGCGCCTGAACGTGCCCGGCGAGGAGCAGTTCTGGGGCAAGGGCGTGAGCACCTGCGCTACCTGTGACGGGTTCTTCTACCGCGGCAAGAAGGTGGTCGTGGTGGGCGGCGGCGACGCGGCGGTCGAGGAGGGCCTCTTCCTGACCAAGTTCGCGGACGAGGTGACGCTGATTCACCGCCGTGACACCCTGCGCGCCAACAAGGTGGCCCAGGCCCGCGCCTTTGCCAATCCCAAGATGAAGTTCATCTGGGACACGGCCGTTGAAGAGATTGAGGGCACGGACAACGTGACGGGTGTGCGCCTGAAGAATCTCAAGACCGGCGAGACGAGCGACTTTCCCACCGACGGCGTGTTCATCTTCATTGGGCACGTGCCGAATACCGAGTTCGTGCAGGGCACCGTGACACTGCGCCCCGACGGCTATGTGGAGGTCACCGACGAGATCTACACCAGCGTGCCTCTGCTGTTTGCTGCCGGTGACGTGTCGGACTACGTGTACCGCCAGCTTGCCACCAGCGTGGGCGCGGGCACCCGCGCGGCCATGAGTGCCGAGCGCGCGCTGGCCGCCCTGGAACTCGAGAGCGATACCAACGCGGCGGCCGACTGATACGGGAGTGCTCTGATTCCCGGACATCTGGGAAAGCGCCAGATGTTCCTGCCCGCCCTGAAAGCGTGTCCAGAGGCGGCTCTGGACACTGGGCGGTTCCATCGCCGCAACCCCGTCCTTTTTGCCACTCGCTCTCCTGCGGAGCTGTGCCAGTCCGCTCGGATGATTCAAAGGAATCATCGCAATTTGGTATGAGCGGGCTGGCCCGGAAGACGGGGGAGGGGAACCGCCTGTGCCCTTATCCTGGGCCTGTGCGTTCCCTGACCTCTGCTGCCCGGCTGGCCCGCAAGGCGCGCGGCTACGCGGGCAAGGTGCGGCGGCTGGCCCGCAGTCTCAGGGCGCGGGATGCCCACCCGGACGATGCCTGGGCCATATCGCTGCTTACCCCAGCGGAGGCCCACGTCTACCTGGGGATGGACCCCCGCGACCGCGAACACGCCTGCCGCGTGACCCGGCACCTGCTGCGCGACCACCCGGCCGCTGCGCCCGAGGTGGTCGCGGCCGCCCTGCTGCACGACTGCGGCAAGAGCATCCGCCCCTACCACGTGGCCGAACGTGTCCTGGTCGGCCTGGTGCCCAACCGCCTGACCCGGCTGCTGCCCGTCGGGGCGCTCTCGGTGCGGGCCTACCACCCGGAACTGGGCGCGGAGCTGCTGGCCCGTGCCGGTGCCCGCCCCCAGGTGGCCCGCCTGGTCGCCCGGCACCACCACCCCGGCGGCGACCCGGACGCGGCCCTGCTGCACCATTACGACGATCTGGAATAGGCGGAGCTTGACTTTCCTGGCCTGACCCGCTTAAAATTTCCCCTTGCCTGACGCCGCGCCCGCGCGGAAGCTTCACCCCCGGACGGCCCCATCGTCTAGCGGTCAGGACAGCGCCCTCTCAAGGCGCAGACACGGGTTCAAGTCCCGTTGGGGTCACCACCACGCGCCGCCTTCCCTGTGAGGCGGCGTTGTTCTTTCCCGGGTTCCTGCCAGACGCATCCGGGTAGCACTCCTTCCGCTACGCTGCCCTCATGTCCCTCTCTCCGGCCCTGACCGAGCTGATCACCTACTTCGAGCCGCTCTCGACGGTGCGGCGCGATTTTCGGGGGGCCGTGACCCTGTATACGCCCGGCGTGAACGTGCTGGCGCTGAACGCGACATATCTGCCGGACGCCGACCCGGACCGCCTGCCGCTGGTGGTCGCCTGGCATCAGGCGCAGGAGATGCCCGCGCTGGTGGCCGCGATCGTGCCGCTGCCGGGTGCCGAGGTCGGGGCCGTGCGGGTCGGTACCTACCACCCGCAGGCGGAGCCGGGCCTCATCACGGTGGAGCAGGTGTCGCGCCTCTCGCTGCCCGCCTGGGTCGCCGTTCTGACCGAGGCGCACGAGACGCCGGAATGGGCGGGAGCGCTGGCCCGCCATCTGGCCGCGCGGCTGGAGGGCGACCCGGCCTTCACGCTGCTGCTGGCCTACGCCGGGGGAGAGGCGGTCGGGGCGCTGCTGTGGCGGGCCACGCCGGGGGGCGGAGGAGCGGCCCACCTCTGGGGCACCCTCGATCCCGCCGCCGATGCGCCGCTTCTCAACGCCGCCCACGCCCTGAGTGGCAGCCTGGGGGCCAGCCTGCCAGATACCAGTCCCCTCTCCCTGGCCGATGAGGTGGCCGTGACCTTTCATCTGCTGGAGCCGTCTGCCGAAGTTCTGCCGGAAGGCTGAGCTGCAACACCACCCTTCCTTTATTGAGAAAGATGGGAATTGTCAGTGTGGTCAAATCCACAGAGAGCCGTTTTCTTCCTTTCACTCCGGCCTTTCCAATTTGTGAGATGTGAGAACCTTTAACTCACGCTCATGACATCCCGGTCGGGTTTACTGACGTTCATGCGTCAATTCAAGCAGATGGTTCTGGTCGGCGGCCTGCTGACCCTCGCGGCCTGCGGGGCGACTCCTCCGGCCACCACGGCCACCGAGGCCGCCCCCGCGCTCGCCACGTCCACCGGCCTCACGGCGCAGGCCAGTGCCGGAACGCTGACAGTCGGGCAGACCCTCCAGCTCAACGTGACGGTCGGCGGACGTGCGCCGCTTCCCGGCGAACTGACCTGGACGACCAGCAACGCGGGTATCGCCACCGTGAGCCAGTCCGGCCTGGTGACTGCACGCGGGGCCGGGAACGCGACCGTCCGCGCCGCGCTGACCCGCTCCCCCTCGGCCTTCATCGACTTCACGCTGACGGTCACCGCACCGGCGACCACGCCTACGCCCGCCCCGACGCCTGCACCCACACCCGGCACCGGCAGCAGCGCCTTCGCGCAGCGCGTGCTGGACCTCACTAACCAGGCGCGTGCCCAGGCGCGCACCTGCGGCAGCACCAGCTTTGCGGCGACCACACCCCTCACCTACAGCGCCCAACTGGAGCAGGCCGCGCAGGCCCACGCGACCGATATGGCAACCCTGAACTACTTCAGCCACACCAGCCAGGACGGCCGCACGATGGCGCAGCGGATCACGGCCACCGGCTATACCTGGCGCACCATCGGGGAGAACATCGCCGCCGGGCAGCCCACCCCCGAGAGCGTGGTCGCCGGGTGGCTGGCAAGCGAGGGCCACTGCCGCAACATCATGAACCCCAGCTTCCGGGAACTCGGCGTCGGCTACGCCCAGGGCGGGGCCTACGGTTCCTACTGGGTGCAGGACTTCGGGGCGCGCTGAGGCGCGGACCCTGGACCCTGGCCTACAGGCGCGGCGGGAAGAAGTTTCCGCCGCGCCTGCATTTTTACAGCGGGATATTCCCGTGCTTCTTGAAGGGCCGCGCCTCCTCCTTGCCCCGCAGCATCGCAAAGGTCTGGATCAGGCGGCGGCGGGTGTCTTCCATCGGGATCACGTCGTCGATGTAGCCCTTGGCGGCGGCCACATAGGGGTTGTCGAAGGTTTCCTTGTACTGCGCGATCTTCTCGGCGCGGGTGGCTTCCGGGTTCTCGGAGTTCTGGATGTCGCGGCGGTAGACGATGTTGGCAGCTCCCTCCGCGCCCATCACGGCGACGGCGGCGGTGGGCCAGGCGTATACCACGTCTGCGCCCATGTCGCGGCTGTTCATGGCAAGGTACGCGCCGCCGTAGCTCTTGCGGGTGATCAGCGTGATCTTGGGAACGGTGGCCTCGGCGTAGGCGTAGAGCATCTTCGCGCCGTGGCGGATGATGCCCGCGTGTTCCTGCGCCACACCCGGCAGGAAGCCGGTCACGTCCACTAGTGTCAGAATCGGGATGTTGTAGCAGTCGCAGGTGCGGATGAAGCGGGCGGCCTTGTCCGAAGCGTCGATATTCAGCGTGCCCGCCATCACCTTGGGATTGTTCGCCACGATGCCGACGCTCTGTCCGTCCAGCCGCGCGAAGCCGCAGAGGATGTTCCTGGCCCAGCCGGGCTGGATTTCCAGGAACGTGCCGTCATCCACCAGCTCGTGAATCACGTCGTGCATCGCATAGGGCTTGCGCTGGTCGGGCGTGACGATGTCGAGCAGGCGTTCGTTGCTGCGGCCGACCGGGTCGGTGCATTCGCGCACCGGCGGCTGCTCGCGCGCGTTCTGCGGCAGGTAACTCAGCAGGTCACGGATGCCGTCCAGCACCGCCTCGTCGCCGTCGTATTCCAGGTGGGCCACGCCGGACTTGCGGGTATGCACGTCCGCGCCGCCGAGCTGGTCGAAGGTCACGTCCTCGCGCGTGACACTCTTGATGACCTCCGGCCCGGTGATGAACATGTAGGAGCTGCCCCGGCTCATCAGGATGAAGTCGGTCAGGGCGGGGGAATACACCGCGCCGCCCGCGCACGGCCCCAGGATCGCGCTGATCTGCGGCACGCTGCCCGAATAGATCGCGTTGCGGTAAAAAATCTCGCCGTAGCCGGACAGCGAATCCACGCCCTCCTGAATGCGCGCGCCCGCCGAGTCGTTCAGGCCGATCACCGGACAACCCGTCTTGGCCGCGAGGTCCATCACCTTCGTGACCTTGGCGGCGTTCATCTTGCCCAGAGAGCCGCCCAGCACGGTGAAGTCCTGGCTGAACACGAAGACCTGCCGCCCGTCGATGGTGCCGCGCCCCGTCACCACGCCCTCGCCGGGGGCCTCCACGCCCGCCATCAGGCGATTGGCCCCGTGTTCCACGAAGGTGGAGAGTTCCAGAAAGCTGCCGGGGTCGAGCAACCTCTCGATACGTTCGCGGGCCGTGAGCTTGCCGCCCTCGCGCTGCTTCTGCTGGCGCGCCTCGCCGCCGCCCGCCTCGACCTTGCTGCGGCGCTGCTCCATCGCCGCGATCAGTTCCTGTAGTTCGGCCGCCGGTTGTGTCATGCGGCCATGCTACCCAAACGCCCGTTTGGACGGCCCGCGTTCCCAGCGGGGGGACACCTCTGCTGGGCCTGGCGGTCAGCGCGGCGGCAGGTTGGACAGCAGGGTCCGCGCCTGTTCGGCCACGTCGGCGTCGGCCAGAATCACGTAACGCTCGGCCCGCATCCCGCCGATGGAGGTGAAGTCGCGCCGCCCGCCGCTCAGCGCGTAGCTCACCAGGCCCCACACCAGCCCGGTGATCGCGCCCATCACCATGCCGTAGGCGACGGCGTACAGGATGTTGCCGCCCCCCAGCCCGAGCAGCCCGAACAGCAGCCCGATAAACAGGCCCAGAAACAGGCCCTGGCCGAAGCCCAGCCCCGCCGCGCGGCCCCAGTCCAGGCGGCCCGTCACCTGCTCGACGGTCTGGAGGCCCTCGCCCACAATCGCCATGCGCTCCACCGGAAACCGCTGGTCGCTGAGGTAATCCACGGCGCGCTGGGCCTCGGGATAGGTGGCGTAGGTCGCCACGTTCATGCGGGCGCTCTGGTCGGGGATCAGGGCTGAGCGGGGGTCCGGCTGGGTCACGTCAGGTCACGTCCTTCCTGCGTTCAGCGTAGACAGCCTTCCTGCCCCTCATCTGAGCGTCAGGTTCAGGAATGCTCACGCTGGCGTTTGGCGTTTCCTGAAGGGATTTCCAGCGAGCGGGGCCTGACCTACGGGGGGTCGAACGGTCAAAAGGTCGAACCGCCGAACCACGGGAAAGCCTGGGCGGTTCGGCCATCGGACGGCTGGACCCTTTCTCAGTGCCCTGCCTCCACCACGATCCCCTCGGCCTCGTTCATCCGGACGATGTTGGCTAGCGTCAGGATGGGCACGTTCAGGTCGGCCAGCCTTGTGCGGCCGTCCTCGAAGCCCTTCTCGACCACGCAGCCCAGGCCCAGGAGTTCGGCCCCGCTCAGCGCGATGATGCCCGCCAGCGCCCGCAGCGTGCCCCCCGAGGCCAGGAAGTCGTCGATGACGATCACCCGGTCGCCCGGCCCCAGGTATTCGCTGCTCACGAACAGGTCCACGGCCCCGCCCTTGGTGCGGCTGACGGACTGCGCGGTGAAGGTCGGCTCCTGCATGGTGATGGGCTTTTTCTTGCGGGCGTACACCAGCGGCACGTTCAGGACGAGCGCCGTGGCGAGGGCGGGCGCGATGCCGCTCACCTCGATGGTCACGACCTTGTTGGGGTTCAGGTGGGCAAAGCCCGCGGCAAACCGCTCGCCCATCTCCCGCGTCAGCCCGGGCAGAAGCTGGTGGTTGACCAGCCCGTCCACCTTGAGAATGCCGCCGGGCAGAATCACGCCCTGCTGCCGGATCGCCTCGACGAGGGTCTGCATGGAGGGAGTGTAGCTGTGCGGGGGCGCGGTGAGTGGTCAGTGGGAAGTGGTCAGTGGAAAAAGAGGAGCCAGGGCAAATGCCTCCGCGCAAGCTCCCACTTCCCACTCACCACTTCCCACTGACAGCGCGCAGCGCCCTACAGCTCGTTCACTTCCGGCCTGAACCCCACCTCGCGGATGTAGTGCAGGTATTCCTGCTCGCTGAGCGCCTCGCGTTTGCCACTGAGGGCCACGAAAAAGGCCTCCAGCACGTTGGTGGCGAAATTGCGGCTGCCGATGCGCGGGGTGGTGGTGACCAGGCGGGCGACGCCGCGCTCCTTCATCCAGACGCGGTCGGCCTCGGTGATGGTCTGGGTGAGGATGGTCTTGCCGGCCAGGTCGCGCGGGGCGTAGCGCTTGGCGTAATGGGTGTCGCCGGCGATCACGTCGGCCCAGGCGTAGTAGCGGGTGCCCTTGCCCGGCACGCTGGTTTCCTGCTTCTCACCGGTGGGATAGAACCAGTCCTGCGGCAGCTTGGTGATCACGGGCAGCACGAGGTGGGCGACCCGGCGCAGCGCCGCGAGGCTCCGCAGCGGAATGTCCAGGTTCAGGCCGAAGACGATGTCGCCGTACACCACCTCGGCTCCAGCCTTTGCCAGCGCCTCGGCCATGCCGAAGCGGTCCACCGCGCTCACCATCAGCACCTTCTGGCTGCGCCAGTTCAGCAGCGGGTCGAGCTGGGCCACGGCTTCCCGTTCCAGCGTGTTCTTGAGGCCGCTGCCGTCCAGCACGGGCGTAAGCTTGGCGTTGGCGACCAGCTTGCGGATGTTGCCGAAGGTGTAGCGCTTGTGGTCGGCGATGACGTACAGGTCGGCTCCCCCCAGCCCGAAGGCGTCCACCCGGCCGTCGAGCGCCTGAAAGAGCTGCGCCGCCTTCCTCGCGTCCCCGTCGGTGCCGATGCGCTCCAGCACGAAGGGCTGGCCCAGCACGTTGATTTCCTCGCGGGCATTGCGTTTGCTGCCCCCCAGCGACACGCTCACCACGTGCTTGAACCCCGCGGGCGCGGGCTGCCAGCCGCTCAGAAGGTCGGTCATGGGGGGCATTGTAAGCCGCGGAACCAATGGCCCCGTGGGGTCCGCCCCCGGCAAGCCTAAAGCGCCGTTAAGCCGGATGGGGAGGGCCGCGCCGCGCCGCGTGCGAAGCTGGGGCATGAGCGACGACAAGACCTCGAATGTGCCCGACCGCCCCTACACCGAGACGAAAAGTGACGGCGTGAGCCACGACGACCCGGTCTACCAGCCCCCCGCCAGCGCTGAGGAGAGCGACCTGCTTGACGCCGCCGTGGACGGCACCAGCGCCTCGCACTACGGGGCCAACGACCCGGCCCTCTACGAGGAGACGAACGGCGGCGAGTCGGGCGGCGACAACGACGACGACCGGTAGCCCGGCGCATGGTCCGCAGGGTGCTCTTCCGGCGGCTGCCCAGGGGCGCGAGCCTGTCTGACGGTGCGGGGCCGAACGGGCCATGAACAAACGAGTTGACGACCTTGTGGGGGGCCTCTGCGGCGCGGTGGACCATTCCCTCGCCCCGTTCCTGCGCCAGTGGTGTCAGGACTCGCGCCCCTTCCTCGCCTTCGCCCAGGCCCATGAGGCCAAGATTCGCAAGAAGGTGCGGCTGGCCGCCTCGGAGGAGGAACGGGGCGATCTGCTCGCGGAACTCGCCTTTGCCGCGCTCCTGGTGAAAGATCGGCGATTCAGCGTGCTGTACGAGCCTTATCTCGCCACGGGCCAGCGCGGTCCCGACCTCGGCGTGACCTTCAAAACCCACACCCTGTTTCACGTCGAGGTCACCCGGCTCCGGCTCCTGGAGGCAGGCGACCCGGGCGGAAATGCACTCAAGCTCGCGCGGGTGGTGTGCGAAAAGATCGGGCAACTTCCACCCGGCGCGGGAAACCTGCTCGCCGTCTTCGTGCCGCCGGAGGTGGCGAGTGGGGACCTGGCGGCGACGGCGATTCGGCTGCTGGACCGCGCCCCTGCGGGCGGTGCGGGCAGTCCGGCTCCGGGGTTGCGGCCCGAGGCCCTACAGAGCTACCTGCGCGGACGCCAGCGGCTCAGCGCCCTGGCGCTCTGTTCGCTCGGGGTGGGCGGGCGACCGCAGAACATGTCGCTCTGGCTGGGTCCCCAGGCCAGGCACCCCCTGCCCCCCGAGGTCTCCAGATACCTTCTCCAGACGGCATAGAGCATTTGACGTAAAAAGAACCCCTCTCCCCTTGCTTCGCAAGGCCCTCTCTGCTCCGCAGCTCTACGAGTCCCGCAAGGGGAGAGGGTCAAAAAAAACAGCCATCTTTACGTCAAATGCTCTAAAAAACGGGAGCGCTCCGAAGAGGCTCCCGCTCTTGCTGGCTGCTGACGGCTGAGCGCCGACGGCTTTACGGGTACAGCCCGCGCAGCGCCCGCGCCTCCAGCACGCGGGTGCAGGCGACGATGTAGGCCGCCGTGCGCAGGGTCACGCCGTGGCGTTCCTTCACGTCCCACAGGCTCAGGAAGGCCTCGCTCATGATGCGGTCGAGGCGGTTGTTGATTTCCTCCTCGGTCCAGAAGAAGGAGGAGAAGTCCTGCACCCACTCGAAGTAGCTGACCGTCACGCCGCCCGCGTTCGCCAGCACGTCCGGCACCACCGTCACGCCGCGCTCACGCAGGATGTCGTCGGCCTGCGGCGTGGTCGGCCCGTTGGCCCCCTCGACGATCAGTTTCGCCTTGATCTGCCCGGCATTCGCCTCGGTGATCTGCTTTTCGAGCGCCGCGGGGATCAGCACGTCGCAGTCCACCGTCCAGAACTCCTCGCGCTTCAGCTCCTCGCTGCCGGGGAAGCCCGTGATCTTGCCGGTCTTGGCGAGGTGGTCGGCGGCGGCGTAGGGGTCGATGCCCGCGGCACTGGCGATGGTGCCCGTCACGTCCTGAATCGCCACGATCTTCGCGCCGTGGTCATGGAAGATGCGGGCGGCGGCGTTGCCCACGTTGCCGAAGCCCTGCACCGCGATGCGCGCGCCCGAGAGCGGCAGCCCCAGTTTCCCCAGGGCCTCCGCGCCGGTCACGAACACGCCGCGCCCGGTGGCGTCGCTGCGGCCCAGCGAGCCGCCCAGCGAGACAGGCTTGCCGGTCACCACGCCGGTCGCGGTGCGGCCCACGTTCATGGAGTAGGTGTCCATCATCCACGCCATCGTCTGCGGGTTGGTGTTCACGTCGGGCGCGGGGATGTCCTTTTCCGGCCCGATGATCAGGCCGATCTCGGTGGTGTAGCGGCGGGTGAGGCGTTCGAGTTCCCCGGCGGAATACTTGCGCGGGTCGATGCGGATACCGCCCTTGCCGCCGCCGTAGGGCAGGTTCACGGCGGCGTTCTTGATGGTCATCCAGGCCGAGAGCGCCATCACTTCGCTGAGGGTCACGTCCTGGTGGTAGCGCACGCCGCCCTTGGCCGGGCCGCGCGAGGTGTTGTGCTGCACGCGGTAGCCCTCGAAGTGCGCGACCGTGCCGTCGTCGAGGTGAATCGGCACGTCCACGATCAGGATGCGCTTGGGCCGCTTGAGGGTCTCGACCCAGTACGCCAGCTTGCCCAGGTAGGGCGTGACGCGCTCCACCTGCTCCAGAAAAATCTCGTAGGGGCCGATGTTGTTGGGGTCGAGGTAGCTGGGGATCTGGTGCTGGCCGAGCTTCTTCTGCTCCGGCGTCTGGTTCTGCGGGTCCTGTGTGGCGGTCATGGTGAAGCCTCCAGTGGGGTGAGGAGAGAAGCTTTCAGCTATCAGCCGTCAGCTTTCAGCAAGAGCATCCGTGGCTGACTGCTGAGGGCTGACCGCTTCACGGATACACGCCGCGCATCACCGCCGCCCCGTGCAGGCGGGTCAGGGCGATGGCGTAGGCGGCGGTGCGCATGTCCACGTCGCGGGTGCGCATGAAGGCGGTCACGGTGTTCACGGCGGCGTCCACGCGCAGGTCGATGGCGCGCTCGATCTCGGCCTCGGTCCAGAAGAAGTTGCTGGCGTCCTGCACCCATTCCAGGTAGTTGACGACCAGGCCGCCGATGCTGGCGACCAGATCGGGCAGGATGGTCACGCCCTGGCCCTTCAGGAAGCGCTCGGCCTCGGGCAGCACGGCGCGGTTGGCGGCCTCGACCACGTAGCGGGCGCGGACCGCGTGGGCGTTGCCGGCATTCACGCTGCCGTAGTCGTAGGCGAGCATCAGCACGTCCACGTCGAGTTCGATCACCTCGGTGGGGGTGATGTCGGTGGCAAAGCCCTGCACGCTGCCGTGGGCCTCGCGGTGCGCGCTGAGGGCCTCAAGGTCCAGGCCGCTGCTGTCAAAGGTCGCGCCGTTCTGGTCCGACACCGCGACCACCAGCGCGCCCTGCGCGGCGAGGGTCTGCGCGGCCTTGCGTCCCACGTCCCCGAAGCCGTACACGGCGACGCGGGCACGCTCCAGGCTCTCGCCGCGCTCCGCGAGCACCCGCGCCGTGACCAGAGCGGCGCTGCGGCCCCGCGCATCCTTGCTGCCGTAGCTGCCACCCAGTTGCAGCGGCTTGCCGACGACCATGCCGCCCGCCGTGGAGCCGGTGTTCTCGCCGTAGGCGTCCAGAATCCAGGCCATGACCTGCTGATCGGTGCCCACGTCCGGCGAAAGGATGTCCTCGCTGGGGCCGATCAGTTCCACCAGTTCGCTGGTGTAGCGCCGGGTCAGGCCTTCCAGCTCGTGCGGGCTGAGGGTCTGCGGGTCCACGTCCACGCCGCCCTTCGCGCCGCCCAGCGGCAGGTCCGCCACGGCGGCCTTGAGCGTCACGATGGCGGCCAGCACCTCACACTCGTGGGCATTCAGGCCGGGCGTGAAGCGGACGCCCCCGGTGCTGGGGCCGCGCGCGGTGGAGTGAACGGTGCGGTAGCCCCGGAACACGCGCACCGTGCCGTCGTCCATGCGGACGGGCAGGTTCACGCTCAGGGTGCGTTTGGGGTATTTGAAATAGGCGAGGGACTGGTCGTTGACCTCGCTGTACGGCAGCGCCTGCTGGAGTTGCTCCATGAGGCCCTGCCAGTTGAGTCCTGATGCCCTCATCGCGGTCTCCTTTGGGGCGGTACGGGGGGTGCAGCACAGGCGGGGCGGTCCGCAGAGGGGCCGCCGGGATCAACAGGGGGGCTGAACCCCCCGAGCATACACGCATGGGCAGACGGGTCGCCCGGCGCAGGATACGCCCCCCGCGCCCGGGAGCGTCAACCCCCACGGGAGCCGACAGACACGCGCAAAACCTGAACCGCTTCCAGCCCGGGAGAGACATGGCGCGACCCCACCCGACCTGTCAAATGCCAGCTTCCGGGTGGCTGGGGATGTTCTGGCAGGCGGGACGGCCGGGAGGAAGAACGGCCTCAGCGGGTGCGTTCGATCTCGCGCCGGGGCAGCTCGGCCAGGGCCTCGCGGGCGGGGGAGGCAGGCAGGGCCTCCAGGGCCTCTACAGCAAGGCGGGCGCGGCGGTGAATCTCCCCCCGGGTGCGCCCGGCGGCCCCCTCCAGCAGGGCCAGCTCGCGGACGCGGGCCACGTCGCCCGGCCCGGCGGCGCGGCGTTCGAGCACCTCGCGGACCTCGCCCCCGTGCGGGCCGTCCAGCAGGTGCAGCACGGGCAGGGTGGCCTTGCCCTCGCGCAGGTCGCCGCCCACCGGCTTGCCGAGGGTGGCCTCGTCGCCCATCAGGTCCAGCAGATCGTCTTGCATCTGAAAGGCCAGGCCGTACTCGCGCCCGAAGGTGAGCAGTGCCTCCCGCTGCGGGGCCGGGGCGTTCAGCAGCAGCGCCGGGGCACTCGCGGCGAGTTCCAGTAGTGCCGCCGTCTTGCCGTGGATGATGTCCAGGTACTGCTTCAGGCCGTAGTCGGCGTAGGCCGCAACCTGGAATTGCAGCACCTCACCCTCGCAGATCTGGGAGGCCGCCTCCCCAAAGGCGCGGGTCAGGGCCGCGCCCTGCGGCAGCCCGGCCAGCAGCGTCAGCAGCCGCGAGAGCATGAAGTCGCCGCTCATCACGCTGACGACGTTGCCGAAGCGCCGGAAGGCCGCCTGCTGGCCCCGGCGGGTGTCGGCGTCGTCGATCAGGTCGTCGTGCAGCAGGCTGGCCGAGTGCAGCAGCTCCACGCACACGGCCAGGTCGGTCACGGCACTCCAGCGGGTGTCCTGGGCCTCCAGCCCGAGCGTCTGCGCGGCCAGAAAGGTCACCGCAGGCCGCGCGCGTTTACCGCCCGCCGCCACCAGGTCTTCCCCGATCAGCTCGATAAACTCCACCCGCGAGCGCAGCACCTCGCGCAGCCGCGTCTCGAAGACGGCACCGGGGAGGGTCAGGGCGGCCACGCCAGTCATGCCCGCAGTATAGAAAACCAGCGGTGGGCCGAACGTACCCCCCAGCGCCTGCCCGGATGAGGCCAGTTCGGGAACAGGCCTGAGAACTGGGTTGACCTGAAGACCCGTTGCGCAGTAGCTGAATGGGCAGCGGGGGGACGGCGCACGTCGCCCCGCTGCCCGGCCTCTGCCTTCAGAGGGTGGGCAGGTGGAGTCGGCGTTTCCAGCGGAGGTTGACGAGTCCAGCGACACAGCCCCAGATCAC